>NZ_JBEOMB010000048.1:0-122973 GCF_046000175.1 Rhodoplanes sp. SY1 | reverse complement strand
AAACGCGATAGCCCTGGTAAAGATCCTAGATGAGCGCGATATTGAGATAGCGCGCCATCGACGAAACGACATGCCGCGCACGAGGCGCAACAGTCATCATGATAAGATTGCAAAAATAATGTTTGAAGTCATTTGCTCGGCGTCACGCGTCACCACCAATGAATTTGTTGGCTGGTCAATACAACACAACACTGTGTGGTCGGGGTTTTTTCGGACTAACGAAAGCACTGCAAGAAGCATAATACTGTTCAAGTTACGCCGAATGCTTTATAATGAAGTTAAGCAGCTAAAGGATGCTCCTAATTATCTGTCGGCTTCTGTCCTGGGATATTTGCTGAACGTGCAAGGGGTGGCGGTAGGCGCAAAGCGTGACTTCCGGAGCGCTTATGAGTATCCTCTTAGACGCGCCGTAGTTCTGTGGACTCGCAAAAACTACGTAGCCTTGACGCATAAGCACCCAAAGGTTGCTGCAGCGGTTTTGATTGGTACAATAACTTATGACGAGCGCGGATACCGATTACAAAAGACGTACGCTGAAGGCCTAAGCCTTGTCGCACCTGTTGATGTGCTCGACCTCGATCATCCCCCCATCGAGCAAGCGTAGCCCGGGGTCTTCGTAGCCCGGATGGAGCGAAGCGACATCCGGGGCTTTCTTGCTCCGGCGACCGCCGCACCCCGGGCTTCGCTGCGCTCAGCCCGGGCTACGGAGGCAACCGCGCGGGTCCCCGCCCGCTCAGTTGAGCGTGAACACCCCGTCGACCGCCTTGATCTCGGCCGGCTTGATCAGGCGTGAGTGGGCGACCGTGACCGAGTGGAGCGGGCCCTCCAGCTTGTCCCGCCAGAAGCCCAGAAACTTGTTCAGCTCCGGGAAGTGCGGGTGAAGGTCGTAGTCCTGCCAGAGGTAGGTCTGCAGCAGCCAGGGATGATCCGGCCGCCGGTAGAGGATATGCGCGGTCGTCAGGCCGTAGCCGTGAAGTTGCTGCAAGAAGTCCTTAGAGGCCATGGTGTCCCCCATCCGTCTCGACCGGGAAATCTTCCAACACCACCTCCGTTCATTGCAAGCTCATTTGGTAAACAAAGTGTTCACGGACCAGGCTTGGCAGCCTCGATAAGACAGTGCTACCAGCACTGTACCTTGTGCGACGCCGCAAAGCTTGGCTTCCACTTGCGCATCCAGGAATCAGTGTTGCGGGGACGCCACGCCCTGCCCGCGTAGACCTCGGCCGGCCGGGCGATCAGTCGATCCGCCGAATGTTGGCAATCGGCCCACCCGAGTGCCAATTTTTTCCGGCGCCCCTCTTGAACGGCTTCGCCGCCTCCCCCATGTCGCAGCCGGGCAGCCCGGGGCACGCCGCCCGGTCGGGCCGCCCGACTCCAATTCTTCTCTTGCGACAGAAACTTAGGAGGACAGCATGAAGTTCCGTCCGCTTCACGACCGCGTCGTCGTCAAGCGTATTGAGGCCGAGCAGAAGACGGCCGGCGGGATCATCATCCCCGACACCGCCAAGGAGAAGCCCCAGCAGGGCGAGATCATCGCCGTCGGCCCGGGCGGCCGCGACGAGGCCGGCAAGCTGATCCCGCTCGACCTGAAGGTCGGCGACCGGGTGCTGTTCGGCAAGTGGTCGGGCACCGAGGTCAAGCTCGACGGCGTCGAGGTGCTGATCATGAAGGAGAGCGACATCATGGGCGTTCTCACCGAGACCGAGGCCACCAAGAAGGCCGCCTGACCCGAACAGACTGTCGGACTGATCCAACCTGAACGGACCCTGCCGGATTCTTTTGGGATCGGCACCGTGGTCTCGCCGGGTCGGGAGAACGCAACGGATTCATTCAGGAGCTGATGAACAATGGCTGCCAAGGACGTGAAATTCTCGTCTGACGCGCGCGACAAGATGCTGCGCGGCGTCGACGTGCTCGCCAACGCCGTCAAGGTGACGCTCGGCCCGAAGGGCCGCAACGTCGTGCTGGAGAAGAGCTTCGGCGCGCCGCGGATCACCAAGGACGGCGTCACCGTCGCCAAGGAGATCGAGCTCGAGGACAAGTTCGAGAACATGGGCGCCCAGATGGTGCGCGAGGTGGCCTCGAAGTCGTCCGACATCGCCGGCGACGGCACGACGACGGCGACCGTGCTGGCCCAGGCGATCGTCCGCGAGGGCGCCAAGGCGGTGGCCGCCGGCATGAACCCGATGGACCTCAAGCGCGGCATCGACCTAGCGGTCGAGGCCGTCGTGAAGGACCTCGAGAAGAACTCCAAGAAGATCACCTCCAATGACGAGATCGCCCAGGTCGGCACCATCTCGGCCAACGGCGACGCCGAGATCGGTCGCTACCTGGCCGAGGCGATGAAGAAGGTCGGCAACGAGGGCGTCATCACGGTCGAGGAGGCGAAAAGCCTGGAGACCGAGCTGGACGTCGTCGAGGGCATGCAGTTCGACCGTGGCTACATCTCGCCCTACTTCATCACCAACGCCGACAAGATGCGGGTCGAGCTCGAGGATCCCTACATCCTCATCTACGAGAAGAAGCTCTCCGGCCTGCAGGAGATGCTGCCCCTGCTCGAGGCCGTGGTGCAGACCGGCAAGCCGCTGCTGATCGTCGCCGAGGACGTCGAGGGCGAGGCGCTGGCCACCCTGGTCGTCAACAAGCTGCGCGGCGGCCTCAAGGTCGCGGCCGTCAAGGCACCGGGCTTCGGCGATCGCCGCAAGGCCATGCTGCAGGACATCGCGATCCTGACCGCCGGCCAGGCGATCTCCGAGGATCTGGGCATCAAGCTCGACAGCGTCACGCTGCAGATGCTCGGCCGCGCCAAGAAGGTGACGATCGAGAAGGAGAACACCACGATCGTCGACGGCGCCGGCGCCAAGGCCGACATCGACGCCCGCATCGCCCAGATCAAGGCGCAGATCGAGGAGACCACCTCCGACTACGACCGCGAGAAGCTGCAGGAGCGCCTCGCCAAGCTCGCCGGCGGCGTCGCGGTGATCCGCGTCGGCGGCGCCACCGAGGTCGAGGTGAAGGAGCGCAAGGACCGCGTGGACGACGCCATGCACGCGACCCGCGCCGCCGTCGAGGAAGGCATCCTGCCGGGCGGCGGCGTTGCCCTGCTGCGCGCCTCCAAGGCCGTCGAGGCGGTGAAGACCGCCAACGAGGACCAGCGCCACGGCGTCGACATCGTGCGCAAGGCGCTGTCCTGGCCGGCCCGCCAGATCTCGCTCAACGCCGGCGAGGACGGCTCGGTCGTGGTCGGCAAGATCCTGGAGAACGGCGAGTACGCCTTCGGCTTCGACGCCCAGAACGGCCAGTACGGCAACCTCGTCGGCAAGGGCATCATCGACCCGACCAAGGTGGTGCGCGCCGCGCTGCAGAACGCCGCCTCGATCGCCGGCCTCCTGATCACCACCGAGGCCATGGTCGCCGAGCTGCCGAAGAAGAACGCCCCGGCCATGCCGGGCGGCGGCATGCCGGGCGGCGGCATGGACTTCTGATCGACGCCAGACGTCGTGACGACGAAGGCCCGGGCGAAAACCCGGGCCTTTTGCGTTTCCGACAGGCGCTCTGATCGGCGACGACCGGCGGCCGGCGCACGGCACCCGAAAATGAAAAAGGCCCGGGCGTATCGCCCGGGCCTTTTCCCGTCAGCGCTGCGACGCGCTGGTCCCCCTACCCGCCCCCGCGGGAATTCAGTCACGACCACGCCGTCCGATGCGCGTACATCCGGCGTCATCTGTCCGCCGTGGTCGTCGGCGCCGCAGCGCCTTTGTCTCGAAGAGGATGCGCCGAAGCGGTTAACGGCAGGTTAACGCGACGAAAATAATCCGTGGCAAAGGACTCCCGACCGGTGCACCGACGCGGACACCTGTCCGCGCCGCCTGTTCATGCCGCCCCCTGATCGCCCCGGGACCGGCGCGCGTGACGGTCGTGCGCCGAAACGCCTACTCGGCCGGCGCGGTGTCGACGGCGGGCACCACGCGCGGCGTCGCGACCATCACGACGGCGACGAGGCCGGCGACCGCGGCGAAGAACAGGCCCGAGACGGCAGCGAGCCCGACCAGCACGAGATCGAAGCCACCGCGCGCGTGGAAGAACGCGATCAGCGGCACGGCGACGCCGGCCGACGCGAAGGACAGGAAGTAGCGCACCGCGTAAACGCGGCCCCGCCAGGCGTCGGCCGTGTAGCGGGCGATCACCATGTCGCCGACCGTCACCTGCCCATAGAGCGCCGCCATCACGACGCCGAGCGCGGCGATCAGCATCATGCCGTCGGCCCGCACGGACCAGATCGCGCCAATGAGCAGGAGCCCGACCACGCCGACGAACAGGAGATGCGGTGCGACCCGCTCGGCGATCCGCCCGACCGCGAGCTGGGCGACGGCGCCGCCGAGGAACACGAGGCTCGACAGGCCGCCGACCGCGGCGAGGCCGGCGCCGCCGAGCGCGTCGCCGACGAGCCGCTCGTCGACGATCTTCGGCAGCGCCACCACGATGGTGTTGAAGGTGAGCCCGCCGCAGAACGAGATGATCGTGTAGAGGCCGAAGAACACGATCGCAGCGTTGCGCGGCAGCACGATGTCGGCGACGCGGGCGCGCCGCGCCGTCTCGTGGCGGTCGTCTTCGACCATCGCCAGATAGGCGATGCCGACCGCCAGGCAGACCAGCGCCGGCACCACGAAGGCGGCGCGCCAGCCGAAGGCCGAGGCGGCCAGCACGGCGGTGACGCCGGAGGCGAGCGACACGCCGAGATTGCCGCAGACGCCGTTGAAGGCGAGCGTGCGGCCGCGCGCGTTCGACACCTGGATCAGCATCGCCATGCCGACCGGGTGATAGATCGCGGCGAACACGCCGACCATGAACAGCGCGACGGCCAGCATCGTCATCGTCGGCGCCACGGCGCAGCCGATCAGCGACACGCCGCAGCCGATGAAGAACGCCGCCATCATGGCGCGCCGACTGATGCGGTCGGCGAGCCAGCCGGCCGGCAGCGAGAACAAGCCGAAGGCGACGAACATCGCGGTGGAGAGGACAATCAGCTCCGAATAGGGCCGCTGATAGACGGCCTCCAGGCCGATCACCACGGTCGGATAGATGCCGAGGACGTAATGGTCGATGCCGTGCGCCGTGTTGAGGAACGCGATCGAGCGCCGCGTCTGCTGCGCCGACGGAGGGACGCCGTCGGACCGGTCGGTCGGGGGCATGGACGTTTTTTTCCTGGAGACGACGCGTCATCCTAACACGGGCTAGGCGAGGTGTCGCAAGACGCGCCGACCTTGTGGCACTCGCGCAACGCTCCGTTGCCGGCGCGCACGCGACGTCCGGGTTTCAGGATTTGTTCGCGTGGATCTGGGTCCGGCTGCTCGCTAGGATTGCATCACAGGTGCGGCGAACCTGAGCAGTCCGGTTTCCATGGGATCGTGCCATGTGCCGATCGGATGCCGGCGCGGTCGTGCGAGCGACCGCGCTGCTCGGTGCCCCGCGTCTCGCGCTCGTCGCGTCACTGGTCGTCGCGTCGCTGGCCGTCGCGTCACCGGTCGAAGCGGTCGCGCAGCCGGCCGGCGCCGTCGCCGTCTCGCCCGAAACGCTCGCGGCGCTCGAGGCCGAGCGCCTGCTGCTGTTCGGCGGAACCGATCTGTGGCGCGCCGGCGGGTTCCTGCACGGCGGCGCCGTGTGGGCGCCCGAGGGATTGGCGCGCGACGGCCCCGCGTTCAGGGCATTCGCCGGAACCGGCACCTATCAGTACCGGTCGGGGGCGAACCAGGTGCTCGCCGTGCAGGCGCTCGGCGCGCTGATGCCCGGCTGGATCGTGCGCCGCGAGCGCTTCATCGCGACGGTGTTCGGCGGCGTCGACGTCCAGCATCACTGGACGACGCCACCCGATGCCGGGAATCCGCTGCGCGGGACGCATGTCGGCATGCGGCTCGGGATCGACACCTGGTGGGAGCCGCTCCCCGACACGATGGTGCGCGCCAACGCGACCTGGTCGTCGATCGGTCACGGCTTCGGGCTCGGCGCGGCGCTCGGCTGGCGCGTGCTGGAGACTTGGTATGCAGGGTTCTATGCGGGGCCCGAGCTGCAGCTCTACGGCGACACCAACTATCGCCAGATCCGGATCGGCGCCCACATGACGGGGCTCCGCCGCGGACCGTGGGACTGGAGCCTCGGCTTCGGATGGGTGACCGACTCGGACGACCGCAGCGGGCCCTACGTGCGCATCGGCGTGCTGACCAAGCGGTGAGACAGGTTGCGCGACGCCATCTCCTCCCACCTGCACGGGATGCCGTAACCCCATCGTACGAAACGACTAACCCGCAATTGAGGCTTAGATTTCAAGGCGTTACCAGCGGCAGTCCTCGTCCAAGGCCCGACTAGCTGATTCAAATTACACCGTAAATTAATACTACCGTCGCATGGTCGCGGGCGCGATCGGCACCCTCACGCGACCCATTCGCCGCTGGACGGACGCCGCTCGGTGTCACCCGCTTCGGCCTGCTCGCGCTCCAGACGTGTCCAACGGACGTGCGGCGGCGTTTCAACTCCCAAGTGATTCTCGCCATGCTGTCCAGCATCCGCATCCTGCCCAAGATCCTGAGCGTGATCGCACTGGTCGCCCTCGTCGCCGGTGTCACGTCGTGGTACGGCGCCGCCAAGATCCACCAGGTCGACGACGCCTATTCGCGGTTCCTCGACGACGACGCCCTGGCCTGGGTCTCGATCGCGCGGGCGCATCGCGCCATCTACAGCTACGAGATGCGCCTCTATCGGCTGATCGCCGAGACCGACGAGGCGCACATGCGCACCGTCCTGCCCGAGGTGGAGAAGAGCCTGAACCAGGGCCTCGCATTGATCGGTATCGCCAAGCAGAAGACGCCCCGACACACGCGCGCCTACGAGGCCATCGAGCGTCTGTTCCGCGAGACCGACACGGTCGCCAAGCCGGTCATCGCACTGGCCTTGAAGAACGACAACGCCCAGGCGACCGCGCTCATGCGGACCACCGTCGATCCGAAGATCCGCGAGCTGCTGAAGCTCAACGGCGAGATCGGAGAGCAGCTCAACGGCGAGATCAAGTCGGGCTCCGAAGCCCTGACCGCCACCAGCAACGCGGCGATCTCGTCGCTCTACATGATCACCGGGGTGGGCTGCACCATCGGCGTGGTGCTCGCCTTCCTGATCGCCCGGTTCGGCATCGCCGCGCCGATCGTCCAGCTCGCGAACGGGATGCGCCAGCTCGCGGCCGGCAACTTCGACGTCGTGCTGGCCGGCGTCGGCCGCAAGGACGAGGTCGGCCAGATCGCCGACGCCGTGGAAGAGTTCAAGATCAAGATGGCCGAGAAGGCACGCGTAGAGGCGGCGGAGAAGCTCGAGGAGGACGCGCGCGCCGCCGCGCAGCGGCGCGCCGAGATGGCCGGCCTCGCCGACCGGTTCGAGAGCGCCGTCGGCGACATCGTCAAGACCGTGTCGTCCGCCTCGACCGAGCTCGAAGCCGCCGCCGGCAGCCTGACCCGCACGGCCGAGACGACCCAGCAGCTCTCCACCTCGGCCGCGGCCGCCTCCGGCCAGGCGACCGCCAATGTCCAGTCGGTCGCCTCCGCCACCAACCAGATGTCGTCGTCGGTCGCGGAGATCGGCCGCCAGGTACAGGAGGCGACCCGGATCGCCGGCGAGGCCGTGAAGCAGGCCGAGAAGACCGACGGCCGCATCGGCGAGCTGTCGCAGGCGGCTGGCCGCATCGGCGACGTGGTCAAGCTGATCACGGCGATCGCCGAGCAGACCAATCTGCTCGCCTTGAACGCGACCATCGAGGCGGCGCGGGCCGGCGAGGCCGGCAAGGGGTTCGCGGTGGTCGCCCAGGAGGTGAAGGCGCTCGCGGCGCAGACCGGAAAGGCGACGGGCGACATCGCCGCGCAGATCGCCGGCATGCAGACGGCGACGCAGGAGTCGGTCGCCGCCATCAAGGAGATCGGCGGCACCATCGGCCGCATCGCCGAGATCTCGGCGACCATCGCGGCGGCCGTCGAGGAGCAAGGCGCGGCGACCCACGAGATCGCCCGCAACATCCAGCAGGCCGCGCAGGGCGCCGCCCAGGTGAGCAGCAACATCGACGAGGTCAACCGCGGCGCCGGCGAGGCCGGCTCCGCCTCGGCCCAGGTGCTGTCCTCGGCTCAGGCCCTCTCGATGGAGAGCAACCGGCTACGCGCCGAGGTCGATCGCTTCATGGCGACGGTCCGGGCGGCTTGAGCGGCACGATGGACGAGGTCGGCACAGTGATGCGCAGGCCGGCTCCGCATAGCGGCCCGGGCGATGCGGCCGCCAAGACCGCGGCGGCGCTGCGCATCCGCCGCTCGCATCTCGCCGAGGTGGAGGCGCTGCTCGGCGCCTGGCGCGGCAGCGTTGCGGCGAGCCGGGACGACCTCGCCGCGGTCGCGTCCCGCATCAACGTCGTCGAGGCGCAGATCGGCCGCCTGAAGGCCGCCGCCACGGCTGCGCGCGACCGGCTGGAGCGCGGCGGGCGGCGCTGAGGCCCTTGCCATCACGGCGAAGAAAGCCGAAGCAGAAGCACGAAGGCGGAGCCGAGGCTCCGTCTTTTTTGTTTGATCGCATCGTGACGTCGCGTCATTCCGGGGCGACCGCGACATCAGACACCGCCCCCTGCCCCGCCCTCCGGCGTGCGCGCCGGTGCCGGTGCCGGCGCCGGGCGTCGCGGGAACAGCAGGCGCTGGTACAAGAGGCCGATGCCGACCAGCACCAGGCCGAGGCCGATGAAGGACAGGGCGCGGAACATGCCGGTGAGCCCGGCCATGTCGTAGAGGAACACCTTGGCGACCGTCAGGGTGACGACGGCCGCGGAGGCGAGCCGGGCCGGCTGCGAGCGCAGCAGGATTCCGGTGATCAGCAGGAGCACGCCGAAGCCGAGCCAGGCGGCCGAATAGGTGTACTGTTCGAGATCGCCGGTCGGCCCGACGGTCAGCACGGCGCCGTGGTAGACGCGGCGGATCTCCAGGCTGAGCCACATCAGCGTGAGGCCGACCGCGGCCGTCGCGGCGACTGCCCGATAGGCCATTGGCCGGGTATGACGTGAGACGAGCGCGAGCGTCGCGGCCAGCACGGCCGGCACGCCGTAGCCGAGCAAGATCAGGTTGACGAACGGGCCGCCGACCGCGTCGCCGGTGATCAGCGGGTTCGCGACGACGACCAGCCCACCGACGATGCCGGCGAGCGCCAGCACGGCCATCACCAGCGCGCCGAGGTCGTGCACGATCGATCGGGTGCGCAGCCGCAGCCGTTCGAGCCCGATGGCCAGCGCCAGCCACGCCGCCACCTGGAGGCCGACCTCGGCGAGCGGGCGCCGCGGCACGGCGTAGACGTCGCCGCCCTGGACGAGGTGTCGGATCTCCAGCGTGACCAGCAGCACCGTGAACAGGATCGCCAGCACGTCGACGGTGCGGGCCGCGGCGTCGTCGGCGCGCTGGCGGAGGAGATGCCCGGCGGTCCAGAAGGCGAGCGCCGGCACGCCGTAGCCCCACAGGAGCCAGTTGAGGATCGGCGTGTCGCCGACCGCGTCGCCGACGATGCGCGGCTCCCAGCCGATGCGGGCGAGCACCACGAGCGCCATCGCGGCGGCGAGGAGCCGCAGCGCCGGCAGCGGCCGGTGGCGCTCGACGAGCGCGATGCCCGGCACCGTCAGGGCGAGCGCGATCGTGAGGAAGCCCTTCTCCAGCGCCATGGTCAGCGCCAGCGCCAGCGCCGCGATGGTGCCGACCGCGAAGATCGCCTGCCCCGCCGCGAGGCCCGGCCGGTCGGGCCGGCGCACCAGCGTCTCGGTTGCGACCGCGAACAGCGCGGCGAGCAGCAACGCGAGCCCGGCAAACGGAATGGACTGGTCGAAGCCGGCGATGCGCCAGTAAAGCGCGATCAGGATCAGGAGCGGCGTCGCGATCGCGCACCACGCCCACACCTGCGGGATCACGGGTCGCGCGGCCCGGCCTTGCGCGAAGAAGCCCGCGACGCCGAACAGCGCCGCGAAGCCGAAGCCGGCGAGGAGATGCAGCGTGAAGGACGCACGCACCGGCTCCGGCACGGCCCCCGCCACCGGGCCAGCCGGCGCGATCAGGCTGTCGAGCCTGGTCTCCGTCGCCCATTCGGCCATCACCAGCACGGCGAGCCCGGCCGCGACCGGCACGGCGCCGAGCGCCGCGGTGCTGCGCCAGGCGATCCCGACCGTGGCGACGACCATGAGCACGAAGCCGCTCAGCGCGACGGAGTCGTGGCCGCTGACCATCGTGAGGAGACCGGCCGGCACCAGCCAGGCGGCGAGCGACAGCGACGAGATCTCGTCGACCGTGTCGGGCTCGGCGGTCGGCCCGAACAGCAGGCCGGCGACGATCAGGGCGGCGGCGAGGGCGAAACCCACGACCATGTAGACGGCGTGCGGCACGGCGGTCGCGACCGCCGCCTCGGCGATGCCGGGCAGCGTCCAGGCGCTCGCGAAACAGACCGCGGTCAGCGCCAGCCAGCGCCACAGCCGCGCCCGCGCCAGCGCATAGGCGGCCGCCGTGACGACGATCAGATAGAGGTACAGCGCCCAGAAGCTCGGCTCCTCGGTGGAGACGAGGAGCGGCGTCACATAGGCACCGACCAGCCCGAGCCCGGCGAGCGCCGGGCCGTGCAGCAGCGCCGCCGCGAGCGTCGCCAGCGCGACGACGCCGAGCAGCAGGAAGGCTATGGGCGGCGACAGGAAGCCGTAGAGCGCATAGGCGGCGTAGACGGTCGCATAGGCGACCGTGGTGCCGGCCGCCGTCAGGATGCTCGGCACATGCGCGCTGGGCACCGCGACGGCGCCGAGGCGCACCTCGTTGCGCCGCGTCCACTCGCCAGCAGCGACCAGCGCGGCCGCCAAGAGCGCGCCGAGCGCGACCCGCACGCCGGGGCCGAGCAGGCCCTGCTCGATCGAGTAGCGGACCATGAAGATGCCGCCGAGCGCCAGCGCGACGCCGCCGATCCATACGACCCACTGGGTGCCGAAGCGTTCCTCGAATCCACGCTCGGGCTCCGGCGCGGACACCGGCGCCGGAGGCTGCGCGGCAGCGCCCGTCGCGGCGGCGGTCCGCACCGGCGGCACGGAGGACGGCGGACCGGGAGGCACCGGAGGCGGTGCGGCGGCGGCCGCGGTCTCGTCGGGAGCCTTCGTCCCGGTCGCTTCGGGCGGCGACGGTGGCGCCGGCTCGGCCGCGGACTCCGCGGCCGGCGCGCCCGCCTCGGGCCGCCAGGCGTCGCGACGCACCGGCCTGACCGGCGGGTCGCTCCGCAGCTCCTCGCGCAGGGCGATCACCTGCTGCTCGAGTCCGGCGAGCCGCGCCTTCAGCGCGGCGACGCGGCGCGTCTCGCTCCAGGCCAGGATGATCGCCGCGAGGGCGGCCAGCAGCGCGAGCACTTCCATGTCGGCCTCTCTGCGTCGGCGCACGCAGCGGCGGCACCCGCGCGCGGCGAAGGTATCCTTGGGAACGAAGAGCCTACGACGAAAGCGTTCGCGGCCGGTGAAGCGCGAGGGTCGAATACGGCGGCGCCCTCGCCGGGCCGCATTCGCCCGCGCAGGATCGCGCATGTCGCGCGCCGATTTTCATCTGCTGACCACCTGGGATGTTCCGGCCCCGCCGGAGCGGGTTTGGGCCGAGCTGATGCGCCCGCAGGACTGGCCGGCCTGGTGGCCCGCCGTCACCCGGGCCGACGTGATCGATCCGGGCGACGCCGCGGGCGTCGGCTCGCGCATCCGCTTCGCATGGAAGACCGCCCTGCCCTACCGCTTCGCCTTCGAGATTCTCACCACCCGGGTCGAGCCGCTGGCGCTGATCGCGGGCCGCGCCTCGGGCACGCTCGACGGCACCGGCTGCTGGCGGCTCGCCGCGATCCGCGGCGGCACCCGCGTCACCTACGACTGGACCGTGACGGTCGCGGCGCCGGGGCTGCGTCTCGTCGCCCCGCTCGCCCGAAGAGCCTTCGCCTGGAACCACGACGTGGTGATGCGCCAGGGCCACCAGGGCCTCGTCGCACGCCTGCGCCGCGGCTGAGCACGCCGCCTCGCCGGCGGCCGAGCGCGATACCCGCATGATCCGCCTCACCCGCCGGCCGGACGCGACGGACGCAGGCAGTCCGGAACGATCATGCACGGCGTACCGGCCGCGACGACCGGCGGCGCCGCGGCGAGCCGACGGGACGAGCCGAGCTCGGTCGAGACGAGCCCGCCGAGCACCAAGGCGAGGCCGGCGGCGGCGTAGGCGAGGCGTTCGAGCGGCGACATCGGCGCGGTCCGTTGCGGAGGTGTGGTGTTGTCGCGCCGGGCCGTCGCCGCGTTCGAGCCCTCAGCACCATGATCGCCCGCACCGGCTGCGGTGGTTACCGCCGTCTTGCCGGTCACGAACCTCCGACGAATGCCGATTGTTGACGTGGCGCATGGCGCCGCCGGGGCACCGGCGCAGGCTCGTCGTGCCGGGCCGATGAGCCGCCCGACCGTCGCGTCCGAGGACATCTGCGTTCGCGGTCGTCTCTGGTCGAAGTCGTCCGTTTCGAGGAGGCTCGCATGACCGTCCGTTCGCTTCCGCCGCTGCCGGCCGGTCCCGGCCGGACCTTGGCGATCGCCCTTGCGCTGGTGTTCCTCGCCTGCCTGATGCTCGGCCTGATGCTGCCGATGCGCGGCGCCCATGGCGTCGGCGACCCGGCCGGCCCGCTGGCGGGCGTCACAGCGCGACGGTGACGACACGATCCGGTGACGACACGATCCGGTGACGCGGGATCAGAAACCGGGAAACAGCGTCCGCAGCATGCGCCGGCGCGGCCGGGCCACGGCCGGCGTCTCCGCCCCGGGATGCACCGTGAAGCACCCGCGCATCCGGATGATCGTCCAGATCAGCGGGTTCCAACCGAGCCAGCTCCGCTCCACCTCGCCGGCGAGCAGGTCGGGCCGGACCTCGGGCGGCGCCCCGAACACCTCCGGCATGGCGCGCGACAGCTCGGGCTCGGCGAGGATGCTCCACTTGGAATGGCCGCCCATCAGGGGCGAGCGCAGCCCGAAGACGACCCGGCCGACGCGCGATTCGCGGATCGCGAAGGAGCACATCGCGCACGGCTCGACCGTCGTGTAGAGGGTGCAGCCGGCGAGGCTGCGCCGGCCGAGCACGCGACGCGCCTGAGCCATCGCGACGATCTCGGCGTGGCGCGTGACGTCCTGGGCTTGTCGCACCGCGTTGGTCGCCTCCGCGATCACCTCGTCGTCGCGGCAGATCACGCAGGCGAACGGCAGTTCGCGCATGCCGCCGCCGCGGCCGAGCGCGATCGCCCGGCGCATCATCTGCTCGTCGCGTGCCCCGATCCGTCCCACGTCCATGCCCGCCCTCACCCGGACGGGATTGTGCGGAACGCGGCGCCGACAAACAAGCCGACCGAAAGCCGGTTCGGCGGCGCCGATCGGGCGCGGGGCGGCCCGACGCGCGCTACCGGTACCCCGCCGCCTCGAACACGGCGCGGCAATCCGGGCTCAGCCGGCTGACCCGGGCGGCCAGGCAGGCCGTGATCGCCTTGACGTTCGGGATTTCCCCGGCGCACAGCCGGAACACGTCCGGTCGGCAGGCCCGCTGCTGGGCCGGCGTGCCGCGATACTCGCCCTGGGCGTTCGCCGTCGCGGCGCCGATCCCGCCCAGCAGCAGGCCCACCGTCAGAACGCGCAGTCGTCGTGCCATCCGCCTTCGTACCATCGGCCTCCTCCCGTCGGGGTGCGACCGCCGGGTCGGCCGGCGGTCCGATCGCGATTGGTGCCGGCGATGCGCGCCCGGGTTCGAAGGGACGTGCGCCAGGCGCGCGGCTAAACCGATGCGGCTACATCCGACCCGTGCGGCCCGGCGCGGCCTCCCGTCGCTGGACAGATGCGACGTTCGTCTATAAGTAAACCTCCTGATCAGGACCGGACGACGGCCGAGGCCCCGACGCGCGCTGTCGCATGGGCCTCGTCGAACCGGGCCGATCGCAGACTGCTCCAACGCCGGTGCTCCGACGTATCGGCCAGGAGCCGTCCGTATCGAACGACCGGAGGAAACCCCGCATGACCATGGAAGTCGAGACGATCGCCCGCCGCGCCACCACCCAGGACTGGTGCCCCGAAGCCGACACCCGCGACAGCATTCCGGCGCGCCGCAACGCGCTGGCCGGCCTGTGGGCCGGGCGACTGATGCGGATGCGCGACGACACGCTGGCGATCTATGCGGCCGAGGTGCATGCCTCCGGCACGATGAACGGCAGCGAGGCGATCGTGCAGAAGCTCTGGTACGACCTCAACCGCGCCGGCGTGCCGATCTCGCGCGACGCGGTGGCGAGCAAGATCGGCGAGCTGCACCGCGACGCCATGGGCCAGCTCAGCGCCACCGACTGACGTTGGAGCGACGCTCGGCCGTCTCGACCCGACCCCGACCTCCGCTCGTCCCCGCGAAGGCGGGGACTCCGGGGGCGTCACGACGTTTGGACCTGGATGCCCGCTTTCACGGGCATGAGCGGAGAGTGGCGCACCGTCGGTGGACATCGCTCGAGATCACGGCGGCGATTTCACCGCCGCACGTTGCTCTGTCCTGATCACGTCTGCTTGTGATGAGATCGCTGCTGGTCGGACTGCATCGAGGCATGTCGTGACGATCGATCGTCGAACCCTGCTCGGATCACTGATCGCGTCGACCGCCACGGCGGGCGCGACCTCGGCCGCGCTCGCGACCGACCGCAGCCGCGCCAATGCGTGGACCCACACCTTCGCCCGACCGGACGCGGCGCCGATCCGCCTGGCGGCGCATGCCGGCAAGCCGATCCTCGTCGTCAACACGGCGTCGCTGTGCGGATACACGCCCCAGTATGCCGGGCTCGAGGCGCTGTGGAAGCGCTTCGGCGCCGCCGGCCTCCTCGTCGTCGGCGTGCCGTCCGACGACTTCGGCGGCCAGGAGCCGGGCGACCCGGCGAGCATCGACCACACGACGCATCGTTACGGCGTGACCTTCCCGATCGCGGCGAAGACGCGCGTGCGCGGCGCCGACGCGCATCCGTTCTACCGCTGGGCCGCGCTCGAGCGGCCACTCGACACGCCGCGCTGGAACTTCCACAAGTACCTGGTCGATCGCGACGGCCGCATCGCCGCGGCGTTCGGCGCACCGGTCGAGCCTACCGACACGCGGATCGTGACGGCCGTCGCGACGATGCTGGCGTGATCCTGTGCTCGCGTGATCCGTCGTGCTCGCGTGATCAGTCGCGCTCACGTGATCAGATGACGTGAGATATCACGCCCGCCGTGTGGGCTCGTGATGCGCGGAGGGTGGCGATGCGTTTGACAGCCACGTCGGCCGGCGCGGTCGCCACACCTCCGGTCCCGTGTCCTCCTCGTCCCGAGGTCTCCTCGCCCGCCGGCATGAGCGCGCGATGCTGCAGCGCAGTGGTCGAGCGCCCGACCATCGCAACAAGAAATTCACCCATCGAGTCGCGATCGTCTTGACAAAACCCGGCATCGGCGCGACCATCTCATCGTCAGCTTCGAGATGGTTCCGGTCGATCCACTGATCCAAAGAACCGGTCGAAGCCGATGATGAGCCAGGCGGCTGACGCGCTGTTACCCAGCTCGTGAGCACCGGCGCAGAGAGCGGGAGGTGAAATGCCACCGGGCTCGCAAAGCCGCGTTAAACACTGATGGTCTTCGTTGGGATCTCGGTGGAGCGGCTACCCCCACAACGGATCAGGTCGGAAGCGGTCCCCTCGGGCTGCATCAGTGAGGCAAAGCCCACATAGACCGCTTCCGATCATCGCCTACCCTTTTCGTTACAGATGGACGCCGACCGAACGCTCCTGCTCCGCAGCGAGCGTTTTTTGTTGTGGTCGGATCGCCCGCACCCGCGCGCGCCGTCCTGCACGCCTCGTCTCCGCTCAACTCGGCCCCTTCTCCGCTTACCTCGATGGTCCGACGTGATCAGATCGACGAGCGCCGTGATCAGGCCACCGAAGCGCGCTCCTGATGCTCGCAGGCGCGGACGACGACCACCGAGCGGCTTTGCCCGTTGGCAGCTTTCGGCCGTGATGAATCGGAGCCCGGCTTCCGCTCGTCCCCGCGAAGGCGCTCCGGGGTGCACACATCGCGTGCCACGCATGCGAGCGTCATGCGCGGGCACGACCCCATAGGCGCTGAGTTAGACGTAAAGGCACTGCCTCTCGGTGGTCGCCGTCCGCGCAGGCGGACGGCCCAGTATCCACCGGCGTTCGTTGTTTCAGTCGAAAGGCTGCGGCGTACTGGGTGCTCCGCCTTCGCGAGGTCTTTGCAGAGTTGGTCATTCCGGGGCGTGCCGAAGGCGCGAACCCGGAATCCAGCGGCAAACTCGGCATTCTGGGTTGGATTCCGGTTCGGCGCTGCGCGCCGCCCCGGAATGACTGGCTGATGCAAAGCCCTCGCCTTCGCGGAGCATGACGACGGAGAGGCTTCGGATCTGAACTCGGCCCCTATGGGGCGCGCCCCGCGCATCCATCACCTTCATCAGAATTCATTTTGTCGCAGAGAGATGGATCGCCGGGTCGGAGCCCGGCGATGACGTCGGAGCGGGCGGCCAGCATGTTCATCTCTCACTGAAACGTCGCAGCTATTCGAGATGGTGCATCCCGAAGCGCGAAGGCGGGGACCCAGGGGCCGCATCACGGTGTCCGCACGGCGGGCATCCGCACGGCGGGCATCCGCACGACGGGCATCCGCACGACGGGCGTCCGCATGATGGGCGGCGAGGACGCGACCACGTCCGATCGCCCCTAGGACCTGGTCGGCGGCGCGCCGCGCCCGGGATTGGCGCCCGCCGAACGCCGCTGCGCGCGCTGGTTTGCGACGATCGGACGACCGCCATTTACACGCGACCCGCACGCGCGCCGCGCTGCGACACGATCGTCCGACAGTCGCCGCCGTGCTCGACAGGAGGGCGGGTTCCATCCTATTCGTGTCGTGCATCGATCACGCCGCGGACGCGCCTCGTTCATCACGAAATGCGATCCGGCCCGCCCGCAGGCGCCACCGGCCACAGAGGGTCCGAGCCGCCATGAAATCGATTCTCGTCCCCACCGAGCCCAACGATGCCATGTGGTCGACCCTGTCGACCGCCCTCACGGCCGCGAAGACCTTCGGCAGCCGGCTCGAGGGTTTCGCGGTGCGGGTCTCGGTGCCGACCGTCGTCGCCATGGACGTCGCCCCGTCCGCCTCGCTCGCCTTCTTCGAGGAGGAGAACGCCGAGGCGGCCCGCCAATCGCGCGACCTGTTCGCCAAGTTCATGGCCGACCACGCCGTGCCGGCGGCGCCCCCGGCCGGCCAGCCGCGGGCGCCGCAGACGGCGCCGAGCTGGGCTTGGCTCGACGATGCGCCGGAGGGCGACAATTTCGTCGGCCATTACGGCCGCATCTTCGACCTGATCGTGATGGGCCGGCCGAGCACCGATCCGCAGGGCCCGCACATGAGCACGTTCGAGGCCGGGCTGTTCGAGAGCGGCCGGCCGATCCTGCTCGCCCCGCCCAAGCCTTCGGCGACGGTCGGACGCCACGTGCTGATCGCCTGGAACTGCTCGACCGAGCAGGCCCGCGCGACCGCCTTCGCGATGCCGTTTCTCGGCCGCGCCGACCAGGTGACGATTCTCACCGTCGAAGGCGCCGTGGTGCCGGGGCCGTCGGCCGAGCAGCTCGCCGCCAATCTCGCCCTGCACGGCATCAAGACGTCGCTCGCCTCGATCAAGGGCGGCGACAACCGCACCGCCGGCCCGATCATCCTCGACCACGCCCAGCGGGCCGGCTGCGACCTGATCGTCAAGGGCGCCTACACCCAGAGCCGTCTGCGCCAGATGATCTTCGGCGGCACCACGCGGCACATCCTCACCTATGCCGAGATCCCGGTGCTGACCGCCCACTGAGCGCGGCCGGCCGGGACGTTGTCATTCCGGGGCGCGGCGAAGCCGCGAACCCGGAAACCAGCGGCGACCTCGGCATTGCGGGCTGGATTCCGGGTTCGCGCTCCCGCGCGCCCCGGAATGACGGCTCACTGTGGAGCCTCGGGCCGCGTCACCGCCAGCGGCGGTGCAGCCACAGCCACTGCTCGGGATGCTCGCGCACCCAGGCCTCGATCTGGTCGGTGACGCGCTGCATGGCGCCCTGCACCTCGACCTTGCCCTCGTCGTCGCGCGGCAGGTCGAGCGGGCCGACGAGCTCGAACCGGAAGCGCTCGTCCGGCAGCCGCACGGCGCGCGCCCCGTAGACCGGGCACTCGAACAGCCGGGCGAAGCGCGCCAGCATCGGGTTCACCTTGCAGCCGCGGCCGAAGAACGTGACGTCGATGCCGCGGGCGTAGTGCTGGTCGACCAGCATGCCGGTGAAGCGGCCCTGGCGCAGCGACTCGCGCAGGCGCAGCGGCGTGTCGGGCCCGGCCGCGATCACGGTCATGCCGCCCGCCTCGCGGGCCCGGATCATCTCGGCGACGAACGGGCCGATGCGCGGCGCCCGGAACACCACCGAGATCGCCCGGCCGAGGGTCTTCGCCCCGAGCGGGACGATCTCCCAGTTGGCGAGATGGCCGGTGAAGAACAGCACCGGGCCCTCGGTCGCGCGCAGCCGCATCAGCGCGGCATGCGTGGCGTCGTCGACCGCGATCCGGCCGATGCGCCCGGGCTCGCGCCAGTCGTAGTCCCAGATCCGCTGAAGATGCGCGTACTCGATGAACAGCCGGCCGAAATTGTCCCACATGCCGGCGAGCGTTCTTTCACGCTCGGCCTCGGTCATCTGCGGGAACACCATCGCGAGCTGCTCGCCGGCGACCCGGTGTCCCTTCAGGCGCGGGCCGATCTTGCGCATCAGCCAGCCCGCCGCGGCCGCCGTGCGGCGGAGATCGAAGCGGCCGAGGAGGCGCAGGAGCCCGACCCCGAGCCGGCCGACGCCGGTGTCGATGCGGGCGAGCAGGCTCCGGTGCTCGCGCATCGGCAGGCCGGGCCGGGCCGCGGCGAGCCGCTCGGTGAGCGCGGCGACGAAGGGCAGATAGTCGGCCGAGCGGTCCTCGGCGGACAGCAGGCCGGTGCGGTGCGCTGCCGACAGCTTCACCGCGCCGCCACGCCGATAGAGCACGCAGGCCCAGTAGGACTTGGCCGAGCCCGGAATGCGCTCCTGATAGATCTTCGTCGCGACGACGTCGGCGAAGGCGAGCCGGCCCGGCCGGCCGCGATCGTCCCAGGCGAGCCCGTCGGACTCCAGGCGAAAGGTCTTCTCGGACGTGAAGGGATGCGCGCGGTACGCGTAGGTCCGGTCGGTCATGCGGATCGGGAAATGGGACGCCGCCTCTTCTACGGCGCCCGCCCCGCCTCCGCCAGCGCTTCGGCGAGCAGGCGCCGGCAGGCCTCGAGCTCGCCCAGCACGACGCCGAGCTTTTCACGCTCGGCGGCCGAGAGACCGGCCGGCGGCAGCGGCACCGCCGCGGCGCGCACGACCACGGCCGGCGCCTCCGCGTCGTCGTCCGGCTCGTCGTTCGGCTCGTCGTCCGGCTCCTGCGCGACCGGGCGGAGCGTCTCGCGCAGGCTCGCCGCCGTGACAGGCGGCGCGACGACCGGCTGGACGGCTGGCGGGGCGAACGGTGCGGCCGCCAGCTCGCCGCGCGCGAGCGGCACGAGATTCGTCCGCTGCATCGGCCGGCTCGCCGGGGCGGCCGGCGGACCGAAGGACGGCTCGCGGCGGCCGTAAGGATCGGTGTCGAGATCCGGCTCCGGCGCCTCGGTATCGTCGGCCGGCGCCGCCGATTCGGCCCGCTCGCCCGCCTCGTCCGGGGCGAGCGCCGCGACCTCGGCGTCCTCGCCCTCGTGGTCGGCAGCTTCGATGTCGGTCCCGTCGAACTCCGGCACGCGCTCGGGCTGCGGCGCGCCCTCCTGCCAGACGGTCTGGACGAAGCGCCCACCCTGCTCGCGCAGGATGCGCTGGACGCCGCGGATCGTGTAGCCCTCGCCGTAGAGCAGATGGCGAATGCCGCGCAGGAGGTCGACGTCGTCGGGACGGTAGTAGCGCCGCCCGCCGCCGCGCTTCATCGGCCGGACCTGCGGGAAACGGCTCTCCCAGAACCGCAGCACGTGCTGCGGCAGGGCGAGCTCCTCGGCGACCTCGCTGATGGTGCGGAACGCTTCCGGCGCCTTGTTCACGCCAGTCCCCCCACCCCGGCCGCGGTCACGGCTCCGCCGCGCCGTCGGCGTTGATGCGCTGCTTGAGGATCGCGGACGGCTTGAACACCATCACGCGACGCGGCGAGATCGGCACTTCCTTGCCGGTCTTCGGATTGCGACCGATCCGCTGCCCCTTCTTGCGCACCACGAAGGAGCCGAACGAGGAGAGCTTCACGGTCTCGCCGCGTTCCAGGCAATCGGTGATCTCTTTGAGGACCAGCTCGACCAGAGCGGCCGATTCGGTGCGAGAAAGTCCCAACCTTTGATAAACGGCCTCGCAGAGGTCCGCCCGAGTTACAGTCTTCGCGCTCATCGTGGCCCCAGCGCCTACCCATAGACTTTTATATGTTACTGAATTTACAACGATATGAGCATCGGCCGCCGGGGTCAACACCGCCCGTGCGACGCGGCAGAAGATTTGAATGGGATTTTGTTCGGGCGCGGCCGGGGCCGGCGACGGCCCATGCCCGGACCAGGCCGGCGGCGTCGCGCTACCAGCGGATCAGCGCCGCGCCCCAGGTGAAGCCGCCGCCCATCGCCTCGATCATCACGAGATCGCCCGGCTTGATGCGGCCGTCGTGGATCGCAGTGTCGAGCGCCAGCGGGATCGACGCGGCCGAGGTGTTGCCGTGCTGCGCGACGGTCGAGATCACCTTCTCGCTCGGGACGCCGAGCTTGTGGGCGCAGCCGTCGATGATGCGCTGGTTGGCCTGGTGGGGCACGAACCAGTCGACCTCCTGGGCGGTCGTCCCGGTGGCCGCGAGCACGTCCGTGATGGCGCCCGTCATCAGCCCGACGGCGTGCCGGAACACCTCCTTGCCCTCCATCCGCAGGAAGCCGGCCGTGCCGGTCGTGGAGGGGCCACCGTCGACGTAGAGCTTGTCCTTGTGGCGGCCGTCGGAGCGCAGCTTGGCGCCGAGCACGCCGCGGTCGGCGGTGGTTCCAGGCTGCTCCTGCGCCTCCAGGACGATGGCGCCGGCGCCGTCGCCGAAGATCACGCAGGTGGTGCGGTCCTTCCAGTCGAGGATGCGCGAGAAGGTCTCCGAGCCGATCACCAGGGCGCGCTTGAAGTCGCCGGCGCGCAGCATCGAATCGGCGGTGGCGACAGCGAACACGAAGCCCGAGCAGACCGCCTGCATGTCGAAGGCGGCGCCGCCCGTGATGCCGAGCTGCGCCTGCACGGCGACGGCGCTGGCCGGAAACGTGTTGTCGGGCGTCGCGGTGGCGAGCACGATCAGGTCGATGTCCTGCGGCGCCATGCCGGCGGCGGCGAGCGCCCGCTCGGCTGCCGTCACGGCGAGGTCCGACGTGTGCTCGCCGGCGGCGGCGATGTGGCGCTGACGGATGCCGGTGCGCTGGACGATCCAGTCGTCGCTGGTGTCGACCATCGCGGCCAGATCGTGGTTGGTGAGCATCCGGGCCGGGAGATAACTGCCGCAGCCGCGGACGACCGAACGGATGACTGTCACGACGCTACCTCTCCGGCGACCGCGGCGGGTGCCGACTGCCCGAGGGTCCGGCCGATCTTCGCGAGGAGCTCGTAGCGGGCCATGTCGTAGCCGAGATCGACGGCCGCCGCGAACCCTTCCGCGTCGGTGCCGCCGTGGCTCTTGATCACCACGCCGTTGAGTCCGAGGAAGACACCGCCGTTGACCTTGCGCGGGTCCATCTTGTCCTTGAGGGTCTTGAAGGCAGCCCGCGCGAACAGGTAGCCGATCTTGGCGGCCAGCGTGCGGCTCATCGCGCTTCGCAGATACGAGGCGAGCTGTTTAGCCGTCCCTTCGGCGGTCTTCAAGGCGATGTTGCCGGTGAAGCCCTCGGTCACCACCACGTCGACCGTGCCGGCGCCGATGTCGTCGCCCTCGACGAAGCCCTTGAAGTCGATCTGGCCGTAGGCGCCGTTGCGCAGCAGCTGGGCGGCCTCGCGGATCGCCTCCAGCCCCTTGACCTCCTCGACCCCGACATTGAGGAGGCCGACGCTCGGCCGGTCGAGATCGAACACCACGCTCGCCATCGCGCTGCCCATCACGGCGAGCTGGGCGAGATGCGGCGCGTCCGCCCCGATCGAGGCGCCGACGTCGAGCACGACCGACTCGCCGCGCAGCGTCGGCCACAGGCAGGCCAGCGCCGGCCGCGACACGCCCGGCATCATGCGCAGGTGAAACTTCGACATCGCCATCAGGGCGCCGGTGTTGCCGGCCGACACCACCACGTCGGCGTCGCCCTTCTTCACCGCGTCGATGGCGAGCCACATCGACGAGCGCCAGCGGCCGTGGCGCAGCGCCTGGCTCGGCTTCTCGTCCATCTTGATGGCGACGTCGGTGTGGATCAGCCGCGAGGCGGCCTTCAAGGCCGGCCGCGCATCGAGCAGCGGACCGACCACGGCCTCGTCGCCGTAGAGGATGAAGCTGGTGTCCGGATGCCGGGTCAGGGCGATGTCGGCGCCGGCGATCACCACCGCGGCTCCGTGGTCCCCTCCCATGGCGTCCAGCGCGATGCGAACCTTCTCAGACATGAACCGACATTGCCGGCGGTGCGCAACCGCACCGGTGACCGGCCGACGCGGACCAGTCGCTGGGTTGAAGAGGCGGCGACAATACCGCGTTCGCTTCGCCTGACAATGGCTGAAATCACCGATACGGAGTTGCCCTTCGGCTCATCCACCGCCATCTCCGCCGCCGCCCGCCCCGCCCTTCTCCTTGAGGGCGGCGAGCGCCGCGAAGGGGCCGGGATCGCGCGGCCCGGTCTCCACCGGCTCGAAGCTCACCCCGGGCTTGCGCGGGTACGGGTCGATGCCGAGCAGGACGAACTCGGTCGCGATCGCGCCGAGATCGACTGTCCCGTCGACGAGCCGCTCGGGCGGATCCTCGGCCTCCGGATCGCGCGCGGGCCCCGGCTCCTCCTCGGGCGCGTCGGGGGTGAACAGAAGGTCGACCTCCTCCTCGATCGCGCTCTCCATCGGCTCCAGCGTGACGACGCAGACCTGTCCCGCCGTCGCCGAGACGGTGCCGCCGACATGCAGGCCGGAGCCGCGTCGGGTCACCGCGAACCGCGCCTCGAGCCGCGGCAGGCCGGTGAGCCCGCCGCGCCGGGCGATCGCCTCGCGGACCGGCGAGTCGGCCGTCAGCGACATGACGAGGCCGTCCTCCGGCACGTCGCCGAGGCGTACCGGCACGCTCCAGGGACGATCGGGATTCGGCATGGCGACACTCCTTCACGCGACGAGGCCGGTCCGTTCGAACGGTCCAGGATGGTTCATTTCGGCGCGGGCGACGCTGCAGGCGCCCGGCACGTGGCAACCTCTTACGCCGGGCCGGCCGCTCCGTCACGGGGCTCGCCCCCGCCCCGATCGCTCTCCCTTTCGCCTCCCCGTGCCAGATATGGGCGGCATGCGGCCCGCGCGCCACGATCGCGCCATAGAGGGCGACAATGGTGCGGCCGAACACTGGGGACAGGGTGGCCAGGGACCTCGGGGCGGTCCCGGCCGGCGCCGGCGGACGGGTCGCGACCAGACGGGTCGTGGCCGGGCGGGCCGGACGGCCGCCGCCGATGGGGGGTACGACGTGCGTCAGACGAACTGCGACAGTCCAGGGTGCAAGGGTCGCCGGACCCGGCGCGCGACCATCGCGAGCGCCGCCGTGCTCGCGCTCGGGCTGCTGCTCGGGGGCTGCATCACCCAGACCTATCAGCGCGGCTACATCGTTCCGGAGGGCGCGCTCGAGCAGATCCCGCTCGGCGCCTCGCAGGAGCAGGTGCTGATCGTGCTCGGCACCCCCTCGACCGTCGCCACCGTCTCGGGCGAGGTCTTCTACTACATCTCGCAGCGCGCCGAGCAGACCTCCTTCCTGCCCCAGAACGAGGTCGACCGCCGCGTCGTCGCCGTCTACTTCGACAAGAACCGCAAGGTCGAGCGCCTCGCCAACTACGGCATCAAGGATGGCCGCGTGTTCGACTTCGTCAGCCGCACCACCCCGACCGCCGGCCAGGAGCTCAACTATCTGAGCTACGCCCTCAAGGCGTTGAAGTGGTGGTGAGCCGGGCCTGACCGCGGCGTCGGTTCAGACCGACGCCGAGCGGGCGAGCGACGCCTGACCCTGACGCCTGCCCGCCCGTGACCCTTCGGCCTGCCACGCTGCGGTCCAGCGGCCCGTCCGACCTCACACAGCCGGACGGACCACGTCCCTCACACGGCCGGCCGCACCACGTCCTCGTGCGCCAGCTCCCAGCGATCGGGCGAGCGCCACAGCCGCGAGCGCAGCAGCTCACGCTCGAAGATGAACTCCTTGGGCAGCCGGTCGAAGAACTTGTCGAACTGCTCCTCGTGGGCGTGCGCCTCCTTGGCACCCTCCTCACGGCCGACCGCCATCAGCGCGTAGAAGGTGTCGGCCGGGTAGTCGAGGCCCGTCCATTCGAGGTCCTCGTGCCGCGGCATCCAGCCGATCGGACTCTCGACCGCGTAGCCGCGGCCGTGCAGGCGATCGACGATCCACTTCAGGACGCGCATGTTCTCGCCGAAGCCGGGCCACAGGAACTTGCCGTTCTCGTCCTTGCGGAACCAGTTGACCCGGAAGATGCGCGGCGGGTTCGGCACCTTGCGCCCGACATTGAGCCAATGGCCGAAATAGTCGGCCATGTTGTATCCGCAGAACGGCAGCATCGCCATCGGATCGCGCCGCATCGCCGCCTGGCCGATCGCCGCGGCGGTGCCTTCCGAGCCCATGGTGGCGGCCAGATAGACGCCGTGGCTCCAGTTGAACGCCTGGAACACCAGCGGCATCTCACGGCTCATGCGGCCGCCGAAGACGAAGCCGCTGATCGGTACGCCGGCCGGATCCTCCCAGGCCGGATCGATCGACGGGCACTGGCCGGCCGGTGCCGTGAAGCGCGCGTTCGGATGCGCGGCGGGGCGGCCGCAGCCCGGCGTCCAGTCCTCGCCCTTCCAGTCGATCAGATGGGCCGGGGGCTGGTCGGTCATGCCCTCCCACCAGACGTCGCCGTCGTCGGTCAGCGCGCAGTTCGTGAATATCGTGTTCTTCTCGATCGTCTTCATCGCGTTCGGGTTCGACTTCGTGTTGGTGCCCGGCGCGACGCCGAAGAATCCCGATTCCGGATTGATGGCCCGCAGCGTGCCGTCCGGGCCCTTCTTGATCCAGGCGATGTCGTCGCCCACCGTCAGCACCTTCCAGCCGTCGAAGGCCGGCGGCGGCACCAGCATGGCGAGGTTGGTCTTGCCGCAGGCGCTGGGGAACGCGGCGCCCAGATAGGTCTTCTCGCCGCTCGGCGCCTGGATGCCCATGATCAGCATGTGCTCGGCGAGCCAGCCCTCGTCGCGCGCCATCACCGACGCGATGCGCAGCGCCAGGCACTTCTTCCCGAGCAGCGCGTTGCCGCCGTAGCCCGACCCGTAGGACCAGATCTCGTAGGTCTCCGGGAAATGCACGATGTACTTGCGGTTGATGTCGCCGTCGCACGGCCACGGCACGTCCTGCTGGCCGGGCGCGAGCGGCGCGCCGACCGAGTGCATGCACGGGATGAAGGTGCCGTCGGGGCCGAGTGCGTCGAGCACGGCCTTCCCCATGCGGGTCATGATCCGCATGTTGGCGACCACATAGGGGCTGTCGGTGATCTGCACGCCGATCTTGGCGATCGGCGAGCCGATCGGGCCCATGCTGAACGGGATGACGTACATGGTCCGCCCGGCCATGCAGCCGTCGAACAGGCCGCGCAGGGTCGCCCGCATCTCGGCCGGCGGCTTCCAGTTGTTGGTCGGCCCGGCGTCGTCGCGATTGACCGAGCAGATGAAGGTGCGGTCCTCGACCCGGCCGACGTCGGACGGGTGGGAGCGGGCCAGGAACGAGTTCGGACGCTTGGCGGGATCGAGGCGGATGAAGGTGCCGGCCGCGACCATCAGGTCGCACAGCCGGTCGTACTCCTCCTGCGAGCCGTCGACCCAGACGACCTGATCGGGCTTGCACAGGGTCGCCATCTCGTCGACCCAGGTGCGCAGCTTGGAATTGACTGTCGGGCTGGTCACGACGGCATCCATCGGCATCTCCCCTCGGGCTCCCGGCAGATCGTCCCGCCGGTCGAGCAATCGGCGACATTCTGCCGGCACCGGGCTTCAGTTGCATTGACTTTTGTCCGGGATCACACGATTTCGATTATTCCTATACATTGGACCCAGCAGATATCCACTTTTACGTCTGATACATTACTTACCGTGTGCGCTCATCCCATCCAAGACCGAAACAGTCATTTGCCGCAGCCGGGCAGACTAACCGGGCCGGGAAACGTGATTTAATCAGCGTGGCAATCGTCTGTTTGCTTACTGTATGCTTATCGGTCGACCGAACGAGATCGCGGCGACTGACGTGTCGGGCCTTGCCGGTCGGCGCCGCTCCGCTGTACTCAGGAGGCGTCCGATGATCATTCAAGAAGACGACAAGGGCCTCGGGTTTCTGCTCGGCGACGCCGCACGGTTGCTCCGTAAGGTGATCGATCGCCGCCTGCAGCCGTTCGGCTTGACACGCGCCCAATGGGCCGTGCTCGCGATGCTGGTCCGGCGGGACGGCCTGTCGCAGTCCGAGCTCGCCGAGGCGCTGGAGATCGAGAAGTCGACGGTCGGGCGGCTGATCGATCACGTCGAGGCGAGCGGCCTCGTCGAGCGCCGACCGTTGGCGAGCGACCGGCGGCTGTGGCGAGTGCATCTGACCGAGCGGGCCCGTCCGCTGATCGCGCAGGTGACCGAGGTGATTCTCGCGACCCGGACCGAGATGCTGAACGGGCTCACGGCGGAGCAGCAGCACGGGTTGAGCGACGGCCTCGTCGCGGTGAAGTCGAACCTCGCCGCCGCCCTCGATGCAGAGGCACGCAAGCTCGCAGCCTCCTGAGAGCCCAGGCAGGTCCTGAGAGCCCAGGTCGAACGCCGGCCGGCCGGCACTCCGCCCGACATGAAAAAGCCCCGCGGCGCGCCGCGGGGCTTCGTCGTTCGGCCTTGTGCCGAGGCTCAGTGGGCGAGGATCGCGAGGAGCAGCAGCGCCACGATGTTGGTGATCTTGATCATCGGGTTCACGGCGGGGCCCGCCGTGTCCTTGTAGGGATCGCCGACGGTGTCGCCGGTCACCGAGGCCTTGTGGGCCTCCGAGCCCTTGCCGCCGTAGTGGCCGTCCTCGATGTACTTCTTGGCGTTGTCCCAGGCGCCGCCGCCCGAGGTCATCGAGATGGCGACGAACAGGCCGGTGACGATGACGCCGAGCAGCATGGCGCCGACCGCCGAGAAGGCGGCGGACTTGCCCGCCGCGCCGCCGCCCGCGATCACGTAGATGGCGAAGTAGACGACGATCGGCGACAGCACCGGCAGCAGCGACGGGATCACCATCTCCTTGATGGCCGCCTTGGTCAGCAGGTCGACGGCGCGGCCGTAGTCGGGCCGCTCGGTGCCGGCCATGATGCCGGGCCGCTCGTGGAACTGGCGACGCACCTCCTCGACGATCGACGAGGCGGCGCGGCCGACCGCCATCATGCCCATGGCGCCGAACAAGTACGGCAGCAGGCCGCCGAACAAGAGGCCGACGACCACGTAGGGATTGGTCAGCGCGAAGTCGAGCTTCACGCCGGCGAAGTACGGGTGGGCGGACGCGTTGGCGATGAAGTACTTGAGGTCCTCGTTGTAGGCCGCGAACAGCACCAGGGCGCCGAGGCCGGCGGAGCCGATCGCGTAGCCCTTGGTGACCGCCTTCGTCGTGTTGCCGACCGCGTCCAGCGCGTCGGTCGACTTGCGCACCTCCTTGGGCAGGCCCGCCATCTCGGCGATGCCGCCGGCGTTGTCGGTGACCGGGCCGAAGGCGTCGAGGGCAACCACGAAGCCGGCCAGCGCCAGCATGGTGGTGACGCCGACCGCGATGCCGAACAGGCCCGCCAGCCCATAGGTGATCAGGATGCCGGCGATGATCACGATGGTCGGCAGCGCCGTCGACTCGAGCGACACGGCGAGGCCCTGGATGATGTTGGTGCCGTGACCCGTCACCGACGCCTTGGCGATGGTCTGCACCGGGCGGAAATCGGTGCCGGTGTAGTACTCGGTGATCCACACGATCAGGCCGGTCACGGCGAGGCCGGTGATGCCGCAGAGATAGAGCGCCCACCCCGAGTAGCCGACGCCGGGCAGCGGGCCGAAGCCGATCAGCAGGGCGACGACGCCGGCGATGCCGATCAGCGACAGGATCGCGGTGGCGATGAAGCCGCGGTAGAGCGCGCCCATGATCGACTCGTTCGCCGGCAGCTTCACGAAGAAGGTGCCGATGATCGAGGTGATGATGCACAGGCCGCCGATTCCGAGCGGCAGGGTCATCATCGGCATCAGGAGGTCGGTGCCGCGGAAGAAGATCGCCGCCAGCACCATGGTGGCGACGGTCGTCACCGCGTAGGTCTCGAACAGGTCGGCCGCCATGCCGGCGCAGTCGCCGACATTGTCACCGACGTTGTCGGCGATCGTCGCCGGGTTGCGCGGATCGTCCTCCGGGATGCCGGCCTCGACCTTGCCCACCATGTCGCCGCCGACGTCGGCGCCCTTGGTGAAGATGCCGCCGCCGAGACGGGCGAAGATCGAGATCAGCGAGGCGCCGAAGCCGAGCGCCACCAGGGAGTCGATGACCAGGCGGTCGTCGGCCTTGATGTGGAGGGTGCCGACCAGGAAGCCGAAATAGACCGTGACGCCGAGCAGCGCCAGGCCGGCGACCAGAAGGCCCGTGATGGCGCCGGCCTTGAAGGCCATGTCGAGGCCGCCGGCGAGCGACGAGATCGCCGCCTGGGCGGTGCGCACATTGGCCCGCACCGACACGTTCATGCCGATGAAGCCGGCCGCCCCCGACAGTATCGCACCGATGGCAAAGCCGACGGCCACGAGCCAGCCCAGGAAGACGCCGAGCAGAAGGAAAATGAGAACGCCGACAATGCTGATGTAAGTGTATTGGCGCTTGAGATAGGCCTGCGCACCCTCGCGCACCGCCTCCGAAATCTCCTGCATCCGCGCGGTGCCGGCGTCCGACGCCATCACCGAGCGCACGGCCCAGACGGCGTAGACGATCGATAGCGCCCCGCAAAGGACGATGACCCACAAAGCTGTCATTGAAGACCCTCGATTGTGTCGCTGGCAGAAGTGCCCCAGGCGGGGCGCACATCACGGCCGGAGCCCCACCAGGCCGGCCGTCAGCAATTCCGCGCGGCGGACATTGCCAAAAAGCCTATTGCGACGCAATCGAAACAACCGGTTCTCGGGCGAAGGTCGAAGGCCCGCCGTCACGCCTCCGGGATGTTCCGGAGGCGGCCGGCGAGCGCCACCCAGCCGAGCAGCGCGACCGCCACCAGGACGGCGCCGAGAACCACCTCGGCGACCAGCGGCCAGCCGTCCCGGGCCAGCATCTGGCCCGACGCGAAGGACCCGAGCGCCATCGTGCCGAAGATGAGGAAGTCGTTGACGGCCTGGACCTTGTTGCGCTCCGAGGCGGTGTGGCAGGCGGTCACCAGCGCGGTCGCCCCGACGAAGGCGAAGTTCCAGCCGATCCCAAGCAGGATCAGGGCGCCCCAGAAATGGGCGAGCGAGGTGCCGGCCCAGCCGACCACGGCGGAGACCGCCGTCAGGGCGAGCCCGGCGCCGATCACCCGGCCGGTGCCGAAGCGCACGATCAGCGAGCCGGTGACGAAGCTCGGCGCGTACATGGCCATCACGTGCCACTGCAACCCGAGCGCCGCGTCGGTCACCGAGTGGTTACAAGCGATCATGGCGACCGGTGCGGCCGTCATCATCAGGTTCATGGTGGCGTAGCTCGCCAGCGCGCAGATCACCGCCGTGATCAGGCGCGGCTGGCGGAAGATCACGGCGAGGGGCCGCGGCGGCGCCACCGCCCGCACCGCGTCGGACCGCTGGTCCGGGAAGCGCACCAGGAGGAGCACCACGGCCGCCACCACGGCGACGCCCGCCTGCGCCAGGTAGCTCGCCGCGAACACGTATTGGGGCAGCATGTCCTTGGTCGCGATGATCAGCTGCGGGCCGAACACGCCGGCCATCACGCCGCCGGCCAGCACCCAGGACACCGCCTTCGGCTTGAAGGCGTCGCTCGCCGTGTCGGCGGCGGCGAATCGATAGGTCAGGTGGGCCGCCGCGTAGAGCCCGCCGCACAGCGTCCCGGCGCAAAACAGCGGAAAGCTCGCGAGAATCACCCCGGCCGCACAGATCAGGCCGGCGAACAGGCCGATCAGGGTGCCGAGCTCGAAGGTGACGAGCCGGCCGTACCGCTTGGCGATCGCCCCGACCGGCAGCGTCCCCATCCACTGCCCGACCACGAAGGTCGACACCGGCACGGTGGCGAGCGCCGGATCGGGCGCCAGCATGGTGCCGACCAGGCCGGCCGTGCCGAACACCACGGCCGTGTTGCCGCCGGCCAGCGCCTGGGCGACGGCGAGCACGAGGGCGTTGCGGCGGGCCAGCCGGTCGTCGATCCCGGCGGGCGCTTCGGCGAGGACGGTCATGGAAGGCTCCGAAGGCAGGCGCCGGAGAGTTCCCGCCCGGAGCCCGAACAGCAAGAATTTTCTCGACGTCGCGGGATCGCGGGCGACCCGGACGGGCCCGGGCCGAAGGCTGCTCGAAAAACCTGTCGGAAAACTGCGTACAAGACGCACATCCACTTGATTTATGCGCGAACTGCGCAATTATTGACGGCGTTTTCTGCTGCCTTCCTATGTCATCGACCCGTTCCGTTTCGCAACGCGCCGGCTTTCGCGATCCCATACTGCGCGTTTCGATCACAGAGAGGTCTTCTCGTGAAACAGATTCCGATCAAGCGCGCCGTCGAGCGCGTCCCCGGCGGCATGATGGTCGTCCCACTGATGCTCGGCGCGATCATCGCGACGCTCGCTCCCGGCACGCCGAAGTTCTTCGGCTCCTTCACGGGCGCCCTGTTCACCGGTGCCCTGACCATCCTGGCCGTCTTCTACGTGTGCATGGGCGCCAGCATCGACTTCAAGGCGACGCCCTACATCGTCAAGAAGGGCGGCACCCTGTTCGCCGTGAAGATCGGCATGGGCGTGCTCGCCGGCGTCGTGCTCGGGCGGCTGCTCGGCGAGGCGCCGATCGACGGCGGCCTGTTCGCCGGCATCTCGACGCTCGCCGTGGTGGCGGCGTTCAACGACACCAATGGCGGGCTCTACATGGCCCTGATGGGCCAGTACGGGAAGCCGCGCGACGTCGGCGCCTACACGATCATGTCGCTCGAGTCGGGGCCGTTCCTGACCATGGTGACGCTCGGCGTCGCCGGCCTGTCGGCGTTCCCCTGGCAGACGCTGGTCGGCGGCATCCTGCCGCTCGTCGTCGGCATGATCCTCGGCAATCTCGACCGCGAGCTGCGCGATTTCCTCGCCCGCGCCGTGCCGGTGATGATCCCGTTCTTCGCCTTCGCGCTCGGCGCCGGGCTCGATCTCACCAAGGTGTGGCAGGCCGGGCTGCTCGGCGTCGGCCTCGGCGTCGCCGTCGTGGTGCTGACCGGCATCCCGCTGTTCTTCGCCGACCGGCTCACCGGCGGAACCGGTGTCGCGGGCGTCGCGGCCGCCTCCACGGCCGGCAATGCCGCCGCCGTGCCGGCCATCATCGCGGCGTCGAACCCGGTCTACACCGAGGCCGCCAAGCACGCGACCATCCTGGTCGCCGCCGCCGTGGTGGTGACGGCCATCCTGGTGCCGCTGGTGACGGCCTGGACGGCCCGCCTGGTCGGCGCTCCCGCCGATCTCCCCGACGAGCCGGCCGAAGCAGAAGCCATGGCCGCCCCGACCGAGGCCAAGGGAGCGTGACATGACGGCCGTCGCCCCACGCAACGTGCCGCGTGCCTGGCTCATCGTCGCCGACGACCTCACCGGCGCCGCCGACACGGGCATCGCCTTCGCCCGGCGCGGTCTCGCGACCGTGGTGACTTGGCGAAACGGGGAGACCTGGGGCGACGCCAGCCTCCGACATGCCGCCGACCAGCTGGCCGGCGACGTGCCGGTGATCGCCGTCGATGCCGACAGCCGCCGGCTGCCGGCGCCGGCCGCCGCGGCGCGCCAGTCGGCGGCGCTCGCCGCGCACCAGACGCCCGGCCGCATCGTCTACAAGAAGATCGACTCGACGCTGCGCGGCCAGCCGGCGGCCGAGACCGCCGCCCTGCTCGCCGATCTGCGCCGTCACGATCACCGCACCATCGCGTTCGTCGCCCCGGCCTTTCCGGCCACCGGCCGCACCACCGAGGCCGGACGGGTGCTGGTGAACGGCCAGCGACTCGAAGACACGCCGATCTTCGCCCGCGACCACAGCTACGATTCGGGGTCCCTGCCCGACGTGCTGAAGACCGCCGGGCTCGAATCCGGCGTCGTGCCGCTCGACCAGCTCCGCCGCGGCGCCGGCGTCGTGCGCGGCATCGTCGAGAACGCCATGGCGGAGGGCTGCGACGCGGTCGTCTGTGACGCCGCCACGCCCGAGGACCTCCTGGTCGCCGCCGAGGCGGTGCTGCCGCTCGCTGACAGGATGCTGTTCGTCGGCACCGGCGGCTTGGCCTCGGCGCTCGCCCGGCTGGTCGCCCCCGACGAGCCGCCGCCGCCCGCCCTGCCCGCGGTGACCGGCCCCGTGCTGGTGCTGGTCGGCAGCGTCGCCGAGGCGTCGCGGGCCGCCGCCGAGACGCTCGCCGCCTCCGGCCGGGTCACCCCTGTTCAAGTGCCCGAGGCGGTGCTGCGCGACGCGCCGGGTGCCCAGACGGCCGGCCGCGAGCTGACCGCCAAGATCGGCGCGGCGCTCGGCGACGGCCATGTCCTCGTCGTCACCGAGTTCGGACCCGGCAGCGACCTCGCCGCGGGCGGCGCCGTCGCGGCGCGGCTCGCCGATCTCGTCGGCCCGGCGACCGCCCATCTCGGCGGCCTGGTCTGCACCGGCGGCGACACGGTCTGCGCCCTGCTCGGCCGCATCGGCGTGACCGGCATCCGCCTCGTCGACGAGGTCGAGCCCGGCGTGCCGCTCGGCGTCACGGTCGGCGCGCTGGCGCTGCCGATCGCCACCAAGGCCGGCGGCTTCGGCACCGACGCCACCCTGCTCCACTGCCTCGACCGCCTCACCTCCTCCGCCTCCGAGAAAGCCTGACCGATGCCCGGACCCGTCATTGCCGTCACCATGGGCGACCCCTCCGGGATCGGTCCGGAGATCGTCGTCAAGGCGCTGGCCCACGCCGACGTCTACGCGATGTGCCGGCCCGTGGTGATCGGCGACGCCGTCCGGCTCGCCGAGGCGGCCGAGATCGTCGGCCAGTCGCCGGTGATCCACGTGATCGACCGGCCCGCCGACGCGCTCGGCACGGTCGGCACGATCGACTGCATCGACCTGAAGGCGGTGCCGCCCGGCCACCCGTTCGGCCAGATGCTCGCCGCCTCGGGCGAGGCTGCCTATCGCTACATCGCCAAGGCGGCGGAGCTGTGCCGGACCGGCGAGACCGACGCGATCTGCACGGCGCCGCTCAACAAGGAGGCCCTGCACGCCGCCGGCCACGAGTTCCCGGGCCATACCGAGTTGCTCGCCCATCTCACCGGCACGCCCGAGGTGTCGATGATGCTGGTCGGCCCGAAGCTGCGGGTGATTCACGTCACCACGCATATCGGGCTCGTCGACGCGGTGGCGAAGATCGAGCCCGGCCTGGTCGAGCGGGTGATCGCCCGCGGCCGCGCCACCCTGGTCGCCGCCGGCATGACCCAGCCGCGAATCGGCGTCTGCGCCATCAACCCACATGCCGGCGAGAACGGCCTGTTCGGCCACGGCGAGGAGGCGGCGAAGATCGTCCCGGCGATCGAGGCCTGCCAGGCGCGCGGCTGGTCGGTCGAGGGGCCGCTCCCCGGCGACACGCTGTTCTTCCGCGCCTATCGGGGCGATTTCGACCTCGTCGTCGCCATGTATCACGACCAGGGGCACATCCCGATCAAGGTGATGGGGCTCGAAGCGGGCGTGAACATCACGGTCGGCTTGCCTGTGATCCGCACTTCGGTGGATCATGGTACCGCGTTCGACATCGCCGGCCGCGGGATCGCGGACGAGGGCAGCATGATCGAGGCGCTGCGGCAGGCGGCCGAGCTGGCGGTCCGTCGCTGATATTCGGGTTCGGCCATGCATGTCACGCCCGACCCGATGTGCATTTGTGGATGTCGCTTTCGCGGCCCGTCGGGATTTTAATGGCGCGGTGGGCGGTTCGGTCCGGACACGGACGACACGCCCTCCGTGGCCGGATGACAAGGACGGGCTCGCGCCACCGAACAATCGGACACGTCGGAGAGACAGTTCAAAGGTGTCATGCGGCGACGACGCGAACGCGAACAGCAGATCCTCGACCTGATCCGGTCCGGCGAGGAGAATGTCGAGGAGCTGGCGCGCCGGCTCGACGTGTCGCTGTCGACCATCCGGCGCGATCTGCAGCGCCTGTCCGACACGGGCGTCGTCACCCGCACCTATGGCGGCGCGATTCTCTCGCGTGCGGCGCCCGAGGCGTCGCTGTCGAGCCGCGAGCACATCAACCTGCAGGCCAAGCAGGCGATCGCCGACGCGGCCGCCGCGCTCGTCCAGGACGGCGAGCGCGTGCTGCTCGACGTCGGCTCCACGGTCGAGGCGCTCGGGCTGCGGCTGAAGGAGCGCACGCTCTCGATCGTCACCAACAATCTCGCCCTGGTGCCGGTGTTCGCCCAGTCGGAGACCATCACGCTGACCGTGCTGGGCGGCACGGTGCGCTCGATCAGCATGGGCACGTTCGGGCCGCTCGCCGAGCTCGCGGTGCGCCGGCTCACGGCCGACAAGCTCTTCCTCGGCGCCGACGGCGTGGTGGCGGGCCGCGGCCTGTGCGAGGCGACGCAGGAGCAGGTCGCCCTCAAGGAGGCGATGGTCGCGCAGGCGAGCGCCGTGTTCCTGCTCGCCGACTCCTCCAAGCTCGGCAACGCCCATCAACCGGCTTGGCTGCCGCTGAACCGGCCCTGGACGCTGGTCACCGACGCCGGCGCGAGCGAGGCGCAGCTCGCGCCGTTCCGCGCCCTGCCCGGCGTCACGGTGGTGATCGCGCCGGCCGAGCCGAGCCCCCGTCCCGCCGCCGAAGACCTCGAAGACGCGCTCGACTGAGTCTCTCACGGCGCCGCAATTCACCGACACGCCCCTCATGGTGAGGAGCGCGCCGAAGGCGCGCGTCTCGAACCATGTGGCCCCCACGAGGGGCCATCCTCGCCCTTCGAGACGCCCGCTTCGCGGGCTCCTCAGGGTGAGGACGGAAACAGGTCAGCATGAGGACGGAAACAGATCCTTCCGTCTTGCCTCGCGGCTCAATGCGGCCGCTGCGGCTCGATCAGCCGGCGGCGGCGGCGCTTGCGCATGGCGACGATGTTGAACGCCTCGACGGCGCCCGCGAAGGCCATGGCGAAGTAGATGTAGCCGCGCGGGATATGCACCTCGAAGCCGTCGGCGACGAGCGCGACGCCGATCAGCACCAGGAAGGCGAGCGCCAGCATCTTGGTGGTCGGATGCGCGGCGACGAAGCGCGCCACCGGGCCGGACGCGATGAACATCACGGTCACGGCGATCAGCACGGCCGCGACCATGATGCGGATGTCCTGCGCCATCCCGATCGCCGTGACGATCGAGTCGATCGAGAAGACGAGATCGATGACGATGATCTGCAGGATCACGAGCCCGAACGCCGCCTTGATCACCGGGCCGGCGCCGGCCTCCTCCTCCTCGGCCGCCTCGATCTCGGCGTGCATCTCGTGCGTCGCCTTGGCGATCAGGAACAGGCCGCCGGCGATCAGGATGATGTCGTGCCACGAGAACGACCGGCCCATCGCCGAGAACAGCGGCGCCGAGAGGCTCATCAGCCAGGTCAGCGTGAACAGCAGCAGGATGCGGAACACCAGCGCCAGCGCGAGCCCGAGTTTTCGCGCGTTGTCGGCGATCTTCGGATCCAGGCGCGAGACCAGAATCGAGATGAACACGACGTTGTCGATGCCGAGGACGATCTCGAGCGCGCTCAGGGTGACGAGGGCGGCCCAGGCGTGCGGGTCGGTCAGAAGGTCGAGCATGGTCGGGGCGGCTCTCTCGAAACGGCCGGCGGTGCGGACCGACCGGCGGGGGTGCGGCAAGGTGTGCAGGTACTCGGGTTTATCCGGGGAGGTCCGGCCGGGCGCAAGGGTTCCGGCCCGCGGCGTCAAGCCGCGTCAGCCTGCCGCAACCCCCTCGGCCGATCTGGCTAGCCCGTGCGGGCGAGAGGCCAGTGCGCCACGACGGCATCGCCGATCATCCACGCCCCGATGGCGAGGAACACGACGCCGATCGCCTTGGAGAAGCGGGTCGTCACGGCGATCTTCTCGGCCCCCATCACGACGCCGAGCAGCGCCATCCAGACCACGTTCATCACCCCGACCGCGAACATCACCAGCATCATGGCCCAGCAGCAGCCGAGGCAGTACAGGCCCTGCCGGACGCCGAGGCGGAACACCGCCGCCGTGGCGCTCGACCAGCGCAGCAGGAAGAACGGAAACGGCCGCTGGCAGCGCGTCACGCAGGCGAACTTCAGCGGCGAGAACTGATAGACGCCGGCGCCGACGAAGACGGCGCCGGAGAACAGCGGGCTCGCCGAGGCCATGGCGGGATCGAGCAGCGCGGCGTTCGTGAGCGCCGCCTGGAGGGCGGCGGCGACCAGCGCGAACAGCAGCCACACCCCGGCATAGCCGGCGATCAAAGCGACGGGCGAGGCGACCGCCTCGCCGCGGCGCTCGGCGGTCGCGGCGATCTCGGCATAGGCGAGGATCATCGGGCCCGCGGTCGGCAGCATCATGGCGAGCGCCATGGCGGCCCACATGCCGGCGAGCGTCGCGATCCCGGCGACCCCGAAGCCGGCCTGGTGGCCGAAGCTCGGGCTGCAGATCGCGTCGGCCAGCGCCTTGGCGAAGCCGTCGAGCGGCACGCCGCCCGTCACCAGATCGAACAGGCCCATGCCGGGGCCCATCGCGGCGGCCGAGCCGGCCATGCCGCCGCCGGGCGTGCCGGCGCTCGCCATGCCGGCCACCATCAGGCCGAGATAGACCCAGCCGAGCCCGGCCAGCACCACCAGGCAGGCGAGCGCGACGACGATCGGCCGCGCCAGCAGAGGCACGCCGGGTGGCCGGCCGCTCGGCGGGTCGGCGAGACGGGAGGGATCGGCCGTGTCGGTCATGCTCGGGCTCGTTCGGCCGGCGATCGGCACGCGCCGTCTCGCCGGCGACTGCGGGGGGTCGCCACATATCGTCCATAGCGCATCCGTGCGGCGGGCGCATGCGGACGGCTGCGGACCCCTTCACCCCCGCCGGGTGCGGACGTGGCGTCAGGGAATCAGGGCCGAAAAGGCGCGGGCGGCGAGGCTCTGATACCGCTCGCAGTGACGCAGCAGGTGGAAGCTCCGCACCGGCAGGGCGAACGGCGCCTGCACGAGCCGGCCGGCCCGCAGCCCCGGCGCCGCGACCAGCGCCGAGATCACCGTGACGCCGCCGCCGGCCTCGACGGCTGCCCGCACCGCCTCGTTCGACGGAAGCTCGAGAACGACCCGCAGCCGCCCCGGGTCCCCGCCGGCGACCCGAAACGCGTCCTCGAACTCGGAGCGGGTGCCGGAGCCCGGCTCGCGCAGCACGAAATCGGCGTCGCGCAGCGCGGCCGGCGCGATCGTCGCGCGCCCGGCGAGCGGATGGCCCGGTGGCACGACGAGGATCAGCCGGTCGCCCGGAAAGGCCCGGTCGGCGAGCGCCGGCAGGTCGACGGCGCCCTCGACCAGGCCGAGATCGGCCTCGCCCTCGGCCACCGCCCGGGCGACCTGCGCCGTGTTGCCGACGATCAACCGGACGGCGATCCGCGGATGCGCACGGCGGAACGCCACCAGCCGCTCCGGCAGCCAGTAGCCGGCGATGGTCTGGCTCGCCGCGACCGTGAGGCTGCCGCGGGCGAGCCCGGAGGTCTCGGCGAGCGCCAGCTCGGCCGCGGCGGCGCGCGCCAGCACGGCCTTGGCCTCGGGCAGGAAGGTGCGGCCGGCGTCGGTGAGCGCGATGCGGCGGCCGACCCGGTGGAACAGGACGGTCGCGTGGCGCGCCTCGAGCGCCGCGATCGCGGCACTGACGGCCGACTGGACGAGGCCGAGCGCCTCGGCGGCGCGCGTCATGTGCTGGCGCTCGGCGACGGCGACGAAGATGCGGAGCTGCTCCAGCGTCACGACGGCCTCCGCAGGTGGCGGCGTCCAAAGCGGTCATTCCGGGCCGGCGCGCCGCGCCGGACCCGGAATCCTGCCGAGAGTTCGGAGCGTGTCGCTGGAGTCCGGGTTCGCGGGCCGTGCCCGCGCCCCGGAATGACGATCCTCGTGGCGCGCCGGGTCAGCCGAACATCTCCACCAGGCCGAGGCTGAACACCGCGATGAACAGCGTCGCGGCAGCGCCGAGCGCCAGCGGCCGAAGGCCCTTGGCGGCGAGCTTCCGCACGTCGGTCTCCAGCCCCATGGCGGCGAGCGCCACGGTCAGCAGCCCCGTGGTGGCGAGCACGATCCAGCTCCGCACTTGCGGGTCGATCGCGATCACGCTGTTCAGGCCGCACAGCGCCAGGAATCCGAACACGAACCACGGCACCGGCTGTTTTGCCCGCGCCGTCGCGTCGCCCGCCCCGTCCGCCTCCGTCGTCCCGCCGCTGCGCGCCATCCACAGGCCGAGCAGCAGCACCACGGGCGCCAGCATCATGACCCGCGACAGCTTGGCGATGGTGCCGACATGGCCGGCCTCGCCGCCCGCCTGGAACGCCGCCGCCAGCACCTGGGCGATCTCGTGGATCGAGGCGCCGGCCCACAGGCCGTAGGCGCGCGGCCCGAGATGCAGCACCTCCGGCAGCAGCGGATACAGCACCATGGCGAGCGAGCCGAATAGAGTCACGCAGGCGACCGCATAGGCGACGTCCTCGTCCGGGGCACGGGCGGCCGTGTTGGCCGCCACCACGGCCGAGGCGCCGCAGATCGAGGTGCCGGCGGCGACCAGCCGGGCGAGCCCCGGCTCGACCCCGAGCCGCCGCCCCAGCCACAGCGTGAACAGGAAGGTCGCGCCGAGCGTCGCGGCCAGGATGGCGACGCTCGACCAGCCGAGCTCGACGATGTCGGCGGCGGTGAGCTGCAGCCCGAGCAGCACGATCGCGGCCCGCAGCACCGGGCGCATGGCGAAGCCGAGCCCCGGCTGCGCCGCGGCCGGCGTGCCCAAGAGGTTGCGAACCGCGATGCCGACGACGATCGCCAGGATCATCGGCGAGAGCACCGCGACGCCCGGCACCTGCCGCAGCGCCAGCGCGGCCGCCGCGACTCCACCGGCCAGGGCGAGGCCGGGCAACAGCGCGCGGAGCGGGAATTTTCGGGGCGGCGCCGGGCATGCGGCTTCCTGGACGATGGCGGGTGCGGTTCTGACGACGGGCGGCATCGGGCTCTCCTGGATGGCTCGGCACCAGAAAAGCCGAATGCAGCTTGATCATTCCAACAAATTATAACGCTCGATACAATCTGCAAAATCGATTATTCGATCCCGCGACGCTGCCGCAGCTTCGCACCGGCCCACCGGATCGACTAAAGACGGGCGCAGGCCCGCGTCGCGATCGCGGCCGATTGCAAAAGGGTTTCCGGAATGACGGACGGCAGCGGCGCGATGACGAAGACCTCCGACGTCGTGGTGGTCGGCGGCGGGCCGGCCGGGCTGATGGCGGCCGTGGCGATCGCCTCGACCGGCGCCGACACGGTGCTGGTCGCGGGAAAGCCGATCGTCCGCGACAACCGGACGACGGCGCTGCTCGCCGGGTCGGTCTATGCCCTGGTTGCGCTCGGCGTCTGGGAGGGCTGCCGCGAGCACGCCGCGCCGCTGCGGGCGATGCGGATCGTCGACGACACCGGCCGGCTGTGGCGCGCCCCCGAGGTGCGGTTCGACGCGCACGAGATCGGCCTCGACGCCTTCGGCTGGAACATCGCCAACCGCGACTTGGTCGCCGCCCTGGAGGCGCGCGCCGCCGCCTTTCCGAACCTGACCGTGATCCGCGACGACGCCAGCGCCGTGGCGATCGGCGACGACGCCGTGACCGTGACGGTCGCCGACGGCCGCACCGTCACGGCACGCCTCGCGGTCGGCGCCGACGGACGGAAGTCACCGGTGCGCGACGCCGCCGGGATCGCCACGCGGGGCTGGCGCTATCCCCAGACGGCGCTCACCTTCAATCTGAGCGTGTCACGCGATCACCAGGACATCTCGACCGAATTCCATTCGCCCGCCGGGCCGTTCACGCTCGTGCCGCTGCCTGGCCGGCGGGTCAGCGTGGTGTGCGTCGTCGCTCCCGCCGAGGCCGAGCGCCTTCAGGCACTCGATGCTGCTGCGCTCGACGCCGAGATGGAGCGGCGCTCGCATTCGATCCTCGGCACCGTGACGGTGGAGCCCGGCCGCGGCGCCTTCCCGCTCGCCGCCGAGACGGCGCGGGCGCTGGGCGCGCATCGGGTCGTGCTGGTCGGCGAGGCCGGCCACGTGGTGCCGCCGATCGGCGCCCAGGGCCTCAATCTCGGTTTTCGCGATGCGGCGACGGTGGCCGAGCTGGTCGCCGAAGCGCTTCGCGACGGCCACGATCCGGGCGGTGCCGCCCTGACGGCCGAGTACGACCGGCGCCGGCGCGGCGACGTCACCAGCCGGACGCTCGCCGTCGACCTTCTGAATCGCAGCCTGCTGAGCGACCTGCTGCCCGTGCAGGGCGCCCGCGGCGCCGGCCTGTGGATGCTCTCGCGCCTCGGCCCGCTGCGCCGGCTCGTCATGCGCGAGGGCGTCGCCCCGGCGCTCTCCGAGCCGAAGCTTCTGAGGGGCGAGAGGCTGGGGTGATGCGGCGTCGTTCCGGGGCGCGCGGAACGCGCGAACCCGGAATCCAGCCCCGAGCTCCGACGCCGCCGCTGGATTCCGGGTTCGGCGCCGCGCGCCGCCCCGGAATGACCATCACCCCCTACCCCAAAAAATTCAGCGGCAGCCGGTGCGTCTTGATCAGCCACAGCACCGTCGTGACGGTGAACACCGAGACGACGATGCCGACCATGATCAGGCTCGACGCCTCGGCGACCCAGGTGTCGTACTGCCGGGCCAGCACGAAGATCGACAGCGCGGTCGGCAGCGCGGCGAGCAGCACGGCGGTCGCCACCCAGGTCTCGGCGAACGGCCCGAGCAGCGACAGGAGCGCCAGCGCGACGAGCGGGTGGACCAGAAGCTTCACGGCGATGGCGATCGGCATCTCGGCCGAGAGCCGGTCGACCGGCCGCATCGCCACCGTGACGCCGAGCGCGAACAGGGCGCAGGGCGCCGCGGCGTTCTGCAGGAACTGCAGCAGCCGGTCGAGCGCCACGGGCGGCCGCACCTCCAGCGCCGCCGAGGCGACGCCGAGCACGCTCGCCACGATGAACGGATGCAGGGCGATCCGCCGCAGCACCAGAAGCAGCGTCGCGAACGCCCCCGCCCCTCCACCCCTTGCCACCGCCATCAGGAACGGCGCGAGCGAGAACACCAGAAGCGTGTCGAAGCAGAACACCAGCGCGACGGGCGCCGCCGCCTCGGTGCCGAGCGCCGACACGGCCAGCCCCGGCCCCATGTAGCCGACATTCCCGAACGAGCCGGCGAGCCCGATGATGGTCGCCTCGGCGAGCCGCCCACGCCGCAAGGCCAAGGCGATGCCGAACGTGATCAGAAAGGCGACGAAGGTGGCGAGCGTCGTCGCCACGATGAACCACACCTGGCCGAGCTCGCCGGCCGGGGTCTGCGAGAGGACGCGATAGAACAGCGACGGCAGCGCCACCCAGATGACGAAGAAGTCCATCCAGGCGAGGCCGGAATCGGGGATGCGGGCGAACCGGCCGCAGGCCATGCCGAGGAAGATCAGGCCGAAGAACGGCAGCGCGAGATTGAGGACGTCGATCATGCGGCGGTCACGGGCGGGCGGCGGTGAACGGGTCGGCTGTCGGATCGGCTCTCGGGCGGCTCGCGGCCGTCGTCCCGACGAAGGTCGCAGGATGCCGGCCGCGCCGTCCGGCTTGGCGACGGCCCCTCCTTCCACTAGGCTCGGCGGGCGAGAACGCGATCCTACTTAGAGCATTTCCCGACGGCCAGCGCAGCGCCACGCCGCGCAGGCAGCCCATGCAGAACGTCGCGGCGTTTCCCGGTTCCGGTGTGCGCGCGCGCCGTCCCGAACGGTCCCGACAACGGCGGAACAGGGTCGATGAAGCTTCCACGCAACTTCTACAAGCCGCTCGCCATCGGCGCGCCCGCGCCCTGCCGCGAGCTCCCGGTGCGGCTCGAGCGGATGATCCACTTCGTGCCGCCCCACATCGAGAAGCTCCGCGCCAAGGTGCGCGAGCTGACCGGCCAGGTCGACGTCGTGCTCGGCAATCTCGAGGACGCGATTCCCGCCGACTGCAAGGAGGAGGCCCGCCGCGGCTTTATCGAGATGGCGCGGCAGACCGACTTCGGCGCCACTGGCCTGTGGGTGCGCATCAATGCGCTGAACTCGCCCTGGGTGCTCGACGATCTGCTCGAGATCGTCGAGGCGGTCGGCTACAAGCTCGACGTGGTGATGATCCCCAAGGTCGAGGGGCCGTGGGACATTCACTATCTCGATCAGCTGCTGGCGCAGCTGGAGGCGCGCTACGGCCTGCGCAAGCCGATCTTCATCCACGCCATCCTGGAGACCCCGGAGGGCGTCAACAATGTCGAAGGGATCGCGACCGCGTCGCCGCGCATGCACGGCATGAGCCTCGGCCCGGCCGATCTCGCCGCCTCGCGGGCCATGAAGACGACCCGGGTCGGCGGCGGCCATCCCGAGTACAAGGTGCTGGCCGACGCGACGGCGGAGGGCGGCCCGCGCACCGGCTTCCAGCAGGACCTGTGGCACTACACGCTCGCCCGCATGGTCGACGCCTGCGCGGCGGCCGGCATCAAGGCGTTCTACGGCCCGTTCGGCGACTTCTCCGATCCGGAGGCCTGCGAGGCGCAGTTCCGCAACGCCTTCCTGCTCGGCTGCGCCGGCGCCTGGTCGCTGCATCCGAGCCAGATCGACATCGCCAAGCGGGTGTTCTCGCCCGATCCGGCCGAGGTGAAGCTCGCCAACAAGATCCTCGAGGCGATGCCGGACGGCACCGGCGCCGTGATGATCGACGGCAAGATGCAGGACGACGCCACCTGGAAGCAGGCCAAAGTGGTGCACGACCTCGCCCGCCTGGTCGCCGCCAAGGATCCCGAGATGGCCGCCCGCTACGGGCTGTGACGGCGGATGTGACGCTGCGCGCGCCGGCCGGCGGCACCGCCGGCTGGTCGCCCGCGACCTCGGGGTGGGCCTCCGGGGCGAAGTCCAGGGCTGCAACCGGGGAAGGGCCGAGACCCTGTTCCGCGGCCCGTCAATGCGCTATTTTCCGGACCATGAGGAAGACGCGCGTCGGCAAGTACACGATCGGCCAGGTTGTGCGGCACCGGATCTATCCGTTCCGGGGCGTGATCTTCGACGTCGACCCGGTCTTCGCCAACACCGAGGAGTGGTACGAGGCGATTCCCGAGGAGGTCCGGCCCAGCAAGGACCAGCCGTTCTACCACCTCTTCGCCGAGAACGCCGAGACCGAGTACATCGCCTATGTGTCGGAGCAGAACCTGCTGCCCGACGACTCGGGCGAGCCGCTCCGCCACCCCCAGGTCTCCGAGGTGTTCGAGCGCGGTGAGGACGGCTCCTACCGCCGCCGCTTCGAGGTGCTGAACTGAACTCGTCGGCGTCGATCTCGCGGTGATCCCCGGCGGGGAGCCGGTAGGGTGGGCAAAGGCGCGCAGCGCCGTGCCCACGCCGATTATGCTTTCATCTGTGCTGTCGTGCAGTCTTTGCCTCCGTACACGCTTTTCTCGAGCAGCGGTCGTCGTGCCGCCGGTGGGCACGCTTCGCTTTTGCCCACCCTACGGAGCTTCGCGGCCTCCTCACCACGAGGGCGGAAGCCGAGCTCGAGCCGCCCGCGCCCCAACGAAAAAAAGCGCGCCCTTCGGCGCGCTTTTTCGTGTTCGTTGAAGCGAGATCTCAGCGGCCCGGCTGGGCTCCGGCGGCCGGGGCGCCGCCCTGGCCCTCGAGCTTCTTGCGCGCCTCCTCGGCCCGCTTCTGGAGCTCCTCCTGAAGCTTCTTCTGCTGCTCCTCGAACACCTTCGGGTCGGTGGGCGGGCCCTCGTTGGCCTTCTTGAAGTCGCTCAGCGGCAGCGGGAACGAGATCGCGGCGCCGGCCAGGTTGATGGCCTGTATGGTCAGCATCTGGCCGGCCTTGAGCTTGGCGATCATGTCCGGCGTCGCCTCGTAGTCGGCCATGCAGCCGTTGGCGAAGCAGGTGAAGAACGGCCCCGTCATCGGCTGCTGCTGGTCGACGATCACGCGGGTGCCGTACTGCAGCTGCAGGGGCGACGGCAGGGTGATGCGGAACAGCTTCTTGGGCTCGCCCTCGGGCTCGATCAGGGCAGCGGCGATGACCGGCTGGCCGGCCTCGGTGCGGGCGTCCTTGCCGGTGAAGCAGACCTGCTTGGCATTGGCGTCCTGGCCCTTGCCGCAGAACTTCGCCCACGGCGAGTAGATGAGCTGCGGTCCCTGCTGCTGACCCTGCTGGGCCTGCTGCGGCGCCGCGGGCGCAGCAGGCGCGGCCGGCTTTTGCTGGGCGGCCGCCGGCGGCCGGGCGGGCTGCGCCGGCTGGGCGGGGCGGGCGGGCTGGGCTTGCGCCGGGCGGGCCGGTTGGGCCGGCTGCGCGGGCTGTTGCGCTTGCGCGACCGGAACCGCCAGCGCCGAGATCGACACGAACGCCGCCATTGCCTTCGAAAGCGATCGCCGCACCGGACGAGCCGGCGCAAATGGGCTCAGACGGGTCATGAAAATCCTCTTTGCGTTGCCGTGTCGCTGCGGCGGCCTGGTCGTCGATGCACCGGCGGGCGACGCGTCCCCTGGCGAGGGCTGTAACACCGTCTAAATGCGGCAGTAAAGTGGCCCGGTGGGCGACCTTAACGCGCTTACGGCAAGGGTTTTCGGTTTTCGCCGCAGGCCCGGGGAACGGCCCGGCGCGGGGGTGTCACGGTGACGCCCGACGGTAGCAGATCCCGGACCGGCGTCCACGCTCGTGTCCGTGCTAGCGTTCCGGCGATGCGACGAGACCGAATCGCCTGCCGCCCCTCAGCCGCCGGCCCGGACCGCCATCCGGCGGACCGACGGCGCCGATCGGCTGCGGCCGCGACCCGCCTTCTCGCATCCGGCCTGCTCGCACCCGGCCTGCTCCGACACGGCCTGCCGGCCGCGCTCGTGCTCGCGGGTCTCGTGCTCGCCGCCCTCCTCCCGACCGGCCAAGTCGCCGCCGGCGAGCCGACCCGAGCCACGCCGACCCACGCCATCGCCATGCACGGCGCCCCGGCCCTGCCGTCGGATTTTTCCCACTTCCGCTACGCCAATCCCGACGCCCCGAAGGGCGGCCGGTTGACCATGGGGGTGCTCGGCACCTTCGACAGCCTCAACCCGTTCATCGTCCGCGGCGTGCCCGTGCAGGCGGTGCGCGGGCACGTCTACGAGAGCCTGCTCACCCGCGGCTACGACGAGCCGTTCACGCTCTACGGCCTGCTGGCGAGCCGGGTCGAGACCGACCCGGACCGCAGCGTCGTCACCTTCACGATCGACCCCGACGCGACGTTTTCGGACGGCACGCCGGTGACGGCCGACGACGTGATCTTCTCCTGGGCGCTCCTGCGCGACCACGGCCGGCCGAACTACCGCACCTATTACGCCAAGGTGGCAAAGGCCGAGGCGCTCGGTCCGCGCGAGGTGCGCTTCGACCTCGCCGGCGCGAACGATCGCGAGCTGCCGCTGATCCTCGGCCTGATGCCGGTGCTGCCGCGCCACGCCGTGGACCCGGCGCATTTCGAGGAGACGACGCTGAAAGCGCCGCTCGGCAGCGGCCCCTACGTGGTCGAGAGCGTCGACGCCGGCAAGAGCGTCACGCTGGCGCGAAACCCGCGCTGGTGGGGCCGCGACCGCGCCGTCAATCGCGGCCAGTGGAACTTCGACACCATCCGGTTCGACTTCTACCGCGACGACAACGCTTGGTTCGAGGCGTTCCGCAAGGGTCTCTACGACATCCGGGTCGAGACCGATCCGGGCCGCTGGGAGACCGCCTACGGCTTCCCGGCGGTGCGCGACGGCCGCGTCGTCAAGGAGGAGTTCCCGACCGGGCTGCCGCGCGGCATGGCGGCCTTCGTGTTCAACACGCGCCGGCCGGTGTTTTCCGACATCGCCGTGCGCGAGGCGATCGTCCGCCTGTTCGACTTCGAGTGGATCAACCACAATCTGTTCTTCGACCGCTACCGCCGCACCGGCAGCTTCTTCGAGGGGAGCGAGCTGTCGCATCGCGGCCGCCCGGCCGACGCGACCGAGCGCGCCTTGCTGGCCCCCTTCCCCGACGCGGTGCGGCCCGACGTGATGGCGGGCACCGACGCGCCGCCGGTGTCGGACGGCTCCGGGCGCGACCGTGCCGCCCTGAAGGCGGCGCTCGATCTGCTCGCCCGAGCCGGCTATGTGCTCGACGGCGGCGTGCTGCGGCACCGCGCGTCCGGGCAGCCACTGACCTTCGAGATCCTGGTCACCACCAAGGACCACGAGCGCCTCGCGCTCGCCTTCGCCCGCTCGCTGGAGCGGGCCGGCATCGTGCCGTCGATCCGGGTGGTCGACGCCGTGCAGTTCGAGCAGCGCCGCATCCAGTTCGACTTCGACATGATCCCCAACCGCTGGGACCAGTCGCTGTCACCCGGCAACGAGCAGGCGTTCTACTGGGGGTCCGCCGCCGCCGACGAGCCGGGCAGCCGCAACTACATGGGGGTGCGGTCGCCGGCCGTCGACGCGACGATCGCGGCGCTGCTGCGCGCCCGCTCGCGCGAGGACCTCGTCTCGGCCGTGCGGGCGCTCGACCGGGTGCTGATCTCCGGCCACTACGTCGTCCCTTTGTATCACCTGCCCACCCAGTGGCTCGCCCGATGGAGCGATGTCCGTCACCCGGCGGCGACGTCGCTGTATGGCTGGCTGCCGGAAACATGGTGGCGCGCGGACGGCCGCTAGCTAATCTCGTCGCTGGATCGCTCGGACGATTCGCGCGCCGGGGCCACGGCCGCGGGCACGTGATCAGATCCTCTGGGACGCGACGATGATTCTCGGCGACACCTCTCCGGACGAGCTTCTGCAGGCGCAGCACGCCGGCCGGGTCACCTTCGACGACCTGATCGCCCGCGCCATTGCCCGCGCCCCCGACGCGATCGCCCTCGTCGACGCGCCGCACCGGCCGACCGCCTGCGGCGGACGTCCGCTGAGCCTCACCTGGGCCGAGGTCGACCGCATCGTCGGAAACATCGCACAGCGGCTGCGCAGCCTGGGGCTGCCGACCGACGCCGTGGTGGCGCTGCAGGGGCCGAACACGGCCGAGCAGATCCTCGCGCTGCTCGGGGTGGTGCGGGCCGGCATGATCGCGGCGCCGCTGCCGCTGCTGTGGCGCCGCGCCGAGCTGCGCGAGGCGCTCTCCCGGGTCGGCGCCAAGGCGATCGTCGCCGGCGGCCGGGTCGGCGACACGCGCCTCGTCGACCTCGCCATGACGGCGGCGGCCGACTGCTTCACGGTGCGCTGCGTCACCGGCTTCGGGCCGGATCTCCCGGACGGCATGGTGCCGCTCGACCCAATGCTGAGCGAGCCCGCCGCCGGGCCGGTGCCGCCGGTCGACCGGCCCGTCAACCCGGCCGCGCATGTGGCGGTCGTCACCTTCGACACCGATCTGGGCGGCCCCGTCGCGGTCGGTCGCAACCAGGTCGAGCTGCTCGCCGCCGGCCTCTCCATCGCGCTCGAATGCCGGATGGAGCACGCCACCACGGTGGTCTCGACCCTGCAGCCGTCGTCGCTCGCCGGCCTCTCGACCGGCCTGGTGCCGTGGCTCTTGCTCGGCGGCACGCTCGCGTTGCACCCGCCGTTCGACGCCGGCGTGCTCGGCGACCAGCTCGACGCGCTCGACGCCCGCGTCCTCACCCTGCCCGGCCCGCTCGCCCAGCGGCTGGCCGAGGCCGGCGTGCTCGGCCGCGCCCCGAAGCTGTCGAGCGTCATCGCCGTATGGCGGACGCCGGAGCGCCTCGCCGCGGCGGCGGACTGGCCGACACGGGACTGCGCCCTGGTCGATCTCCAGGTGTTCGGCGAGACCGGCCTGATCGCCGCCCGCCGCGGAACAGACGGGCGCCCCGCCGCCATAACGGCCGGCGCCGTGACGGCGCCGCGCACCACGCCGGGCGCGACGCTCGTCGCCGAGATCGCGCGCTCCGACCTCGGCACGCTGACGATCCGCGGCTCGATGGTGCCGCGCCACCCGTTCCCGCCCGGCGCCGAGCGCGGCAACGCGCCGTTCCTGCAGATCGGCTCCGATCTCCACGTCGACACCCGCCAGCCCTGCCGGGTCGAGAAGTCGACGAACGTGCTCACCGTGACGGCGCCGCCCTCCGGCTTCGTCTCGATCGGCGGCTACCGGGTGGCGCTCGCCGAGATCGAGCGGGTCACCGACGAGATCGCGCCCGGCACGACGCTGCTCGCCTTGCCCGACATCCTCATGGGCCAGCGCCTGTTCGGCCATGCCGGCCACGGCGAGGAGACCCGCGCGGCGCTGACCGAGCGCGGCGTCTCGCCGCTCGTCGTCGCCGCCTTCCGGGACCGCCGCACGCCGGCCGCGTCGGCGGCGGCGTGATCACGTCGGCGGGCCGCGGTGCGGCCGACGTGACGCGGCGCACATTCACGGAAGCGTTGACGCCGCGTTAACGGCGTTCGCATAGGCTGCACGGTGCCCCGCCCGAGGAGTGCCGATGTCGCTGCAAGGCCCCGTGATCGTGATCGCCGAGGACGCCGATCCGGTTCTCGCGCATGCGCTCGAACTCGCCGGGGCCGCCCCGGTGATCGCGGCGCCCTGGTCGAAGGCCGCCGCGACGATCGCCAAGCAGGCGCCGGCCGGCCTCGTGATGCCGCAGGCGGCCGATGCGCCGACCGCCAAGGTGCTCGACAAGATCCGACAGGCGCTCGCCGACCTCGCCGTATTCACGCCGGTGCTCGCCGCGCCGGTCGACGGGCTTCGTGATCATCTTCCGGACGCACTGCCGATCGCCGCCGACGCACCGTGCGAGCGCATCGTGGCGCGGCTCGACTCGGCGCAGCGCGTCCGCACCCTGCATGCGACCGTCGCGCGTCGCGCCGCCCTGGTCGCGCCGGAGACCGATGCGCCGGTCGATGCCGCGACGCATCCCGCTACCGACCCGCTCGACGACGCGACCGTGCTGGTGTGCGGCCGCGGCCGCACCTATCCGGGGCTCGGCACCGCGGTCGGCGAGCGGCTCGGCCTGATCGGCGCGCTCGGCATCGAGACCGCCGCCCGCTATCTCAACGCCCGCGACGTCGACGGCATCGTCGTCGGCGACGGCTTCGGCCCGCGCACGCTGGAAGCCTTCCTCACCGCGCTCGCCGAGGATCCGCGCTTCCGCGACCTCCCGGTCGCGCTGCTGCCCGAGCTGCCCGCGACCTTCGACGCGGTGCGGCTGCCCAATCTGGAAAACCTCTCGGGCGAGCCGGCCGCGGTCGTCGATGCGCTGGTGCCGCTGGTGCGGCTGCACGCTTTCGAGGCGCGGCTGAGGCGCCAGCTCGCCGCGCTCGACGCGCAGGGGCTGGTCGATCCGGTCACCGGCCTGTTCACCGTCACGGGCTTTCTGCGCGATCTCGCCCGCGCCGTCGAGGAGGCCAAGACCCGCGGCCAGGCGCTGTCCATCGCCCGCTTCTCGTTCCCGCCGACGCTCGATCAGCGCGCCAGCCTCGACGCGGCGCGGCTCGCCGTGCGGGTCGTCCGCAATGTCGACTTCGCCTGCCGGGCGAGCGACGGCTCGATCCTGGTGACGTTCCAGGCGACCCCGCTGGAGAAGGCCCACGCGGTGGCGCGCCGCATCGCCAGCGTGCTGCGCCACACCATGCTGGCGCCGGCCGACGATCCGACCGGCCGCATCGACGCCTCCGTGACGCTCGCCATGCTCAAGTCCACCGACACGGTGGAGAGCCTGCTCGCGCGCGTCTCCGAGCCGGCGCCCGTGGCGGCGGAGTGACGTTCGGACGCGCCACGGCGCAGCTCACCAGACCGGCACGCCGATCCGCCGCATCACCCAACCGAACAGCCACACCCACGCGACGCCGAAGAGTGCTCCGGCCACGGCGAGAATGACGACTCCCGCCATGCCGGCCGGCGGGCTCGCCCACAGCATCCCGACCGTCCACGGGACCGCGACCAGCACGGCGGCGGTGCGACGCGACACGCGGGACCGGGGCTCCCCACGGTCCGGCTCGACGGGGGACGGCGCGACGGAGTTCTGCATGGCGGTTCCTCCTGGAGCGCCGATCCTGCGCCGGCGCGCCCGACGGTTCGGTGATCCGGATCACACAGGGCCGGACAGATCGGGCTTGTCGGGCGCCGAGGCGACCCTATTCTCGCGGGCGACCCGAGCCTGTTCTTCCGTGGAGCCCCCGATGACCGACACCCTCGTGCTGGAAAAAATGCCGATCGACGTCGTCTCCGACGTCGTCTGCCCGTGGTGCTTCATCGGCAAGCGGCGCCTCGAGCGCGCGCTCGAGGCGGTCCCCGACGTCCCGGTGACGGTGCGCTGGCGCGCCTATTTCCTGAATCCGTGGGTGCCGCGCGACGGCATCAGCCGGCGGGCGTATCTGGAACGGAAGTTCGGCTCGGTCGAGCGCTACATGGCGAACGCGCCCCGCATGATCGCCGCCGCCGAGGCCGAGGGACTCGTCTACGCCATCGACAAGATGACCTGGCAGCCCAGCACCATCGACTGCCACCGCCTGATCAAGTGGGCCGGCGAGCAGCAGCCGGCGCTGGCCGGCGCCATGAAGCAGCGGCTGATGGAGCTGTACTTCTCCGAAGCCGCCAACCTGTCGGAACGCGGCGTGCTGGTTCAGGCCGCGGCCGACATCGGCCTCGACGCGGACGTGATCAGGTCCCGCCTCGCCACCGACCAGGACGAGGCCGCCGTCACCGAGGAGGCCGAGGCGGCGCAGCGCGCCGGCGTCGAGGGCGTCCCGTGCTTCGTCTTCGGCGGCGTGCTCGCCGTCTCGGGCGCCCAGTCGCCGGAGTATCTCGCGGAGGCGATCCGGCGGGCTTTTGGCACGTTCCAGCAGAAGGTGGCGACGGGCGAGATCGCGGATCCGGACCGGCGGCCGTATTGAGACCTCGTGTCCCGGACGCGGTGCAACGCACCGCGAGCCGGGACCCAGGGGCGAACGGACAAGGCTGTGCCGAGCTGCCCCTGGGCCCCGGATCTGCGGCGCATCGGGCCCGCTGGCCCGACGCGCCTTGTCCGGGGCACGCGGCCGCTTTCTCGGCTGCTACGCCGCCTTCTTGGTCGCGATCGCGGCGAGGTCGCGGAGGATCGCGGTCGAGCCCTTCAGGCGGTCGACCGGCTCCTCCCAGTCCTCGAAGAACACCACCTTCATGTCGGGCCGCACCTTCGCCATCACGCCCTGCTTGCGGATGTAGTGCACGAGGCCGGCCGGATCGGCGAAACTGTCGTCGCGGAACGCGATGACGGCGCCCTTCGGACCGGCATCGATCTTCGCGACATTGGCGCGGCGGCACAGCGCCTTCAGGAGCACGGTGCGCAGCAGATACTCGACCTCGACCGGCATCGTGCCGAACCGGTCGACCAGCTCGGCCGCGAAGCCGTCGATCTCGCGCTCGTCGTCGAGGTCGGCGAGGCGCCGGTAGAGGGCGAGCCGCACCGAGAGATCCGGCACGTAGTCCTCCGGGATCAGCACCGGCATGCCGATGGTGATCTGGGGCGACCAGCGGTCCTCGACGGGTGCGGCGACGCCGGCCTTGAGGCTCTCGACCGCCTCCTCCAGCATCTGCTGATAGAGCTCGAAGCCGACCTCCTTGATGTGGCCGGACTGCTCGTCGCCCAAGAGATTGCCGGCGCCGCGGATGTCGAGATCGTGCGAGGCGAGCTGGAAGCCGGCGCCGAGCGTGTCGAGCGACTGCAGCACCTTCAGGCGCCGCTCCGCCGTCGGCGTGATCTTGCGCCCGGCCGGGATCGTGAACAGCGCATAGGCGCGCGTCTTGGAGCGGCCGACGCGGCCGCGGAGCTGATAGAGCTGGGCGAGGCCGAACATGTCGGCACGGTGCACGATCAGCGTGTTGGCGGTCGGGATGTCGAGGCCCGACTCGACGATCGTGGTGGAGAGCAGCACGTCGTACTTGCCGTCGTAGAAGGCCGACATGACGTCCTCCAGCACGGCCGGCGCCATCTGCCCGTGCGCCGTGACGACCCGCACCTCCGGCACGTGCTTGTCCAAGAACGTCTTGGCCTCGGCCAGGTCCTCGATGCGCGGGCAGATGTAGAAGGCCTGGCCGCCGCGATAGCGCTCGCGCAACAGCGCCTCGCGCACGGTGAGCGGATCGAACGGGGTGACGAAGGTGCGCACGGCGAGGCGGTCGACCGGCGGCGTCGCGATGATCGACAGCTCGCGCACGCCCGTGAGGGCGAGCTGCAGGGTGCGCGGAATCGGCGTCGCGGTGAGGGTCAAGACATGCACCTCGGAGCGCAGCGCCTTCAGGCGCTCCTTGTGGGCGACGCCGAAATGCTGCTCCTCGTCGACGATCACGAGGCCCAAATCCTTGAACTTGATCGCCTTGCCGAGCAGCGCGTGGGTGCCGACGACGATGTCGACCTGCCCCTCGGCGAGACCCTTCTTGGCCGCGGAAGTCTCCTTCGAGGTGGCGAGCCGCGAGAGCTGCGCGACGTTCACCGGAAAGCCGTGGAAGCGCGTCGCGAAGGTGCGGAAATGCTGGCGGGCGAGCAGCGTCGTCGGCACCACGACGGCGACCTGCTTGCCGTTCATCACGGTCGCGAGCGCGGCGCGCAGCGCCACCTCGGTCTTGCCGAAGCCGACGTCGCCGCACACCAGGCGGTCCATCGGGCGGCCGGCCGAGAGGTCGTCCAGCACGGCGTTGATCGCGTTGTTCTGGTCCTCGGTCTCGTCGTAGGGGAAGCCGGCGCAGAACTCGTCGTACACGCCCTGCCCCAGCGTCAGCCGCGGCGCCTCGTGGAGCTGGCGCTCCGCCGCGATCCTGATCAGCTCGCCGGCGATCTCGCGGATGCGCTGCTTCATCCGCGCCTTGCGCGTCTGCCAGCCGGCACCGCCCAGACGGTCCAGCTCGACCGCCGTATCCTCCGAGCCGTAGCGCGACAACAGCTCGATGTTCTCGACCGGGAGGTAGAGCTTGTCCTGGCCGGCGTAATGCAGCTCCAGGCAATCGTGCGGCGCGCCCGCGGCTTCGATCGTCTTCAGCCCGACGAAGCGGCCGATGCCGTGGTCGACATGGACGACGAGGTCGCCGGCCGACAGGCTCGTCACCTCGGCGATGAAGTTTTCCGCCTTCTTGCTGGCGCGACGCTGGCGGACCAAGCGATCGCCGAGAATGTCCTGCTCGCCGATGACGGCGAGGTCGTCGGTCTCGAAGCCCGCCTCGATGCCGAACACGGCGAGCGACACCTCGACGGCGGGGCGCGACTTCGCCTCGGGCCAGCTCGACACGTGACGCAGATTGACCAGCTTGTGGTCGGTCAGCACGTTGCCGGTACGGTCGCGGGCGCCCTCGCTCCACAGCGCGACGACGACGCGCTTGCCGGCGCCCTGCAGCTTTTCCACGTGCTGCTTCAGCGCCTCGAAGACGTTGCCGTCGGGCTTGGCGCGCTCGTCGGCGAAGTTGTGGCCGGCCCGGGTTCCGATGTCGACGACAGCGCCTTTTTCAGCGGCGCCCTCCGGCGACGCGAAGGGCGTGACGCGCACCAGCGAAGCGTCGGCGAGTTTGTCGCGCCATTCCGTTTCGCCCAAGTAGAGACGATCGGGCGGCAGCGGCTTGTAGGGCGGGCCGCCGCCGTCCATCGCCACGGCCTGCTTGCGCGCCTCGTAGTAGTCGGCGATCTGCGCGAGCCGTTCGTGCGCGGCCTCTTCGGCCAGCGGCTCCAGCACCACGGGCGTGTCCGGCACGTAATCGAACAGCGTGTCCATCCGGTCGTGGAACAGCGGCAGCCAGTGCTCCATGCCGGGATAGCGGCGGCCTTCGCTCACCGCCTCGTAGAGCTGATCCTCGGAGCCCGCCGTGCCGAAGGTCGACACATAGGACTGGCGAAATTTTCTGATCGTCTCCGTGATCAGCTGGAACTCGGCGACCGGCACGAGGTCGAGCGCGTGGAGCTGGTCCTGGGTGCGCTGGGTCTCGGGATCGAAGGTGCGGATCGATTCCAGCGTGTCGCCGAAGAAGTCGAAGCGCACCGGCTCGTCGCGGCCGGCCGGATAGAGATCGATGATGCCGCCGCGCACCGCGTACTCGCCGGGCTCGCGCACCGTCGCGGTGCGCAGATAGCCGTTGAGCTCGAGCCAGCGGGTGATGCCGTCCATGGCGATGCGGTTGCCCGGCGCGGCGGAGAGCGCCTGCCCGGCGATCTGGCGCTTCGCCGGCACGCGCTGCACCACGGCGTTGACCGTGGTGAGCAGCACGGTCGGCTTCTCTGAGCCCTTCAGCCGCGCGAGCCGGGCCAGCGTGATCATCCGCTCGGCGACGATGCCGGCATGCGGCGAGACGCGGTCGTAGGGCTGGCAGTCCCAGGCCGGGAACTGGAGCTGGACGAGGTCGGGCGCGAAGAAGCGCAGCGTGCGGGCGAGCTGCGCCATGCGGGCGCCGTCGCGGCAGACGACGAGGAGCGAGACGGCGGGCGCGTCCGTGCGGGCGGCGACGGCGCGGGCGAGATCGCCGAGGACGAAGCCCTCGGCCCCGTCGGCGACGCTGGACAGGGTCAGGGCGCGGCCGGGCTTCAGCAGGGCGGCGGGGGAATTTGCGGGGGCAGTTCGTGCCATGTCGGACCAGCGATCTTGAACTCGGCATCGTCATGGCCGGGCTCGTCCCGGCCATCCACGATGGCACTGCATTCGGCGTCCTCGGCCGGACGGTCGCGGCCGAAGCAGACGTGGATGGCCGGGACGAGCCCGGCCATGACGGCGTCGGTGATACTGGCTTAGTCGACCCCGACTGCGTCGACGGCCCTACACCGCCGCGGCGCCGTGGTCGAAGTCCTTGAGGCGGCGGAACAGCGGCGTGTCGTATTCGGGCGGCACCGGCTTCGACCCGGTGATCCAGGCGTAGAGGTCGAGGTCGGGCGCCGCGCACCAGCCCTCGAACTCGGTCACCTCGTCCTCGGTGAGGTCGGCGATCACGGCGTCGGCGAAGCGCCCGGTGAGCAGGTCGAGCTCGCGGGTGCCGCGCCGCCAGGCCCGGAACAACAGTCGCCGCCGCCGCTCCGACAGCCCCGCGCTCGATCGTGTGGTTCCGGTCATGGCACCCTCCCGGCGCCCGGGGCGCCCGCCTAGTCAAAACGCCGAAAGCCCGGACGAGGCCGGGCGCGGGATCGATATAGCGACCCGGGGCCGAATCTCCAACGTCGGAGGGCGGGCCTGCGAAGCATGCCCGCAGTGTCGCGCGGCGTGAGGTCGGACCGGGCGGGCAACGGCGACGACGCCGTCGCCCGTTCTACGGGAGCGCTCGTGCCGAAAGATGCCGGATCAACGCCCGCGCCTCCGCCGGTGGGGGCTGCTCGACGCGGCGGTACTCGCGGCCGTCCGGGGTGCGGACGAGCAGGCCGAGATCGACCAGCTCGCGGCGCAGCAGCACGTGATCGCCGAACCGGTGCGCGGCCTTCAGGGCCTCGTTGACGGCGGGCTCCGACAGCACCGTGCGGGTCGGCAGCCGCGACCACATCACCCACAGGCACGGAAGCCGGTCGGAGTGCTTGCCGGGCCAGCGGACGAGCCGCCCTTCCGCATCGAAGTACCTGGCGATGCGCTCGACCTTGACGAAATCCACCGGCGGCTCGGGCGCCGCCGGCGGAGCCGGGTTCTCCAGCCGCTCGCGCGCCTCGGCCTGGGCGCGGAAATGCTGGAAGTTGCGGCAGCCGGCGGCGCGCGCCAGCATGTTGAGCAGCTCGACATGGCCGGGCGGCTCGCCGCCGTTCGCGGCGAGAGCGCGGGAGACCTCGCCCTTCAGGGCGCGGGCGAGCGCGGACATGTCGTCCGCGATGTACGGAAAGATCTGACGGGACATCATCTGATCCTCGCCGTGCCGGGCTCTTGCCCGATCCTGACGGACCGTCGTGGTCGCCGGCTTCGACGTGGCACGGGACAGGGTGTCCGGAAACATGTTGTCCGGAGACAGGGTGTCGACCGTGACGAGACGTGCTGGCAGGTTTAGCTCCCCTTGCGGGGCGGCGACGCCTGGGTGAACTGCCGACCGAGGTGCGATATACGGCAGCGATCCACGCCGTGCAAGCACCCGCACGGCCGCCGCCGGACGAGACCGTGAGACCCACCGCCCTCAATCCCCTGTTCGCTTCGGTGACCACCCTCACGGGGATCGGGCCGAAGTTCGAGCGGCTGTACCGCCGCCTGCTCGACCGCGACGAGCCGCGGGTGCTCGACCTCGTCTTCCATCTGCCGACCGGCGTGGTCGACCGGCGGGCGCGGCCACTGCTGCGCGACGTCAAGCCGGGCCAGATCGCGACCGTTCTGGTGACGGTCGACCGCCATCGCCCGCCGGCGCCGGGCCGCTCGCGCGCCCCGTATCTCATCTATGCGAGCGACGGCACCGGCGACCTGATCATCACCTATTTCAAGGCGCGGCCCGAGGTGATGGAGAAGCTCCTCCCCGTCGGCGAGACGCGGTGGGTGTCGGGCACGGTCGCGACCTATGACGGGATGCTGCAGATGGTGCATCCCGATCGCGTCGTCACCGAGCAGGACGTCGCCAAGATGCCGGCCGTCGAGCCGGTCTATCCGCTCACCGAGGGCCTGTCGCCGTGGGGCGTGCGACGCGCCGTGGAGGCGGCGCTCACAAAGGTGCCGGCGCTGCCCGAATGGCAGGACGCGGCCTTCATGGCCACGCGAAAGTTTCCGAGCTTCGGCGACGCGCTGCGCGCGGTTCACCGCCCGTCGTCGCCCGACGATTCCGCGCCGGAGAAGGCCGCATGGTCACGCCTCGCCTATGACGAGCTTTTGGCCGGCCAGCTCGCGCTGATGATGATGCGGGCCCGCATGAAGAAGGCCGCCGGCCGCTCGACCACGGGCGACGGCCGCATCCGTGAGAAGCTGCGCGCCGCCCTGCCCTGGACGCTCACCGCCTCGCAGGCCAAGGCCGTCGAGGACATCGCGGCGGATCTGGAGAAGCCCGAGCGCATGCTGCGGCTGCTGCAGGGCGACGTCGGCTCCGGCAAGACGGTCGTCGCGCTGTTCGCCTGCGCGGCGGCCGTCGAGGCCGGCAGCCAGGCCGCCCTGATGGCGCCGACCGAGATTCTGGCACGGCAGCATCTGAAGACCATCGCGCCGCTCGCCGAGAAGGCCGGCCTGCGCGTCGCCATCCTGACCGGCCGCGAGCGCGGCCGCGAGCGCGGCGAGACGCTGCAAAAGCTCGCCGACGGCGAGATCGACATTCTGGTCGGCACCCACGCGATCTTCCAGGACGAGGTGGCGTTCAAGGATCTCGCCCTCGCCGTGGTCGACGAGCAGCACCGCTTCGGCGTCCACCAGCGCCTGGCGCTGGCGCAGAAGGGCCGCGCCGTCGACGTGCTGGTGATGACGGCGACGCCGATTCCGCGAACACTCGTGTTGACGTATTTCGGCGACATGGACATCTCGGAATTGCGTGAAAAACCCGCCGGGCGAAAACCGATCGACACCCGCACCGTGGCGCTCGACCGGATCGACGACGTCGTCGCGGCGGTCGGTCGCGCCATTGCGGAGGGGCGGCAGGTCTACTGGGTCTGTCCGCTGGTGGAGGAGTCCGAGACGATCGATCTCGCCGCCGCCCAGGACCGTTTTCGCGATCTGTCGGAGGTGTTCGGCGAGGGCGTGGTCGGCCTCGTGCACGGCAAGATGCGCGGCACCGAGAAGGACGCGGCGATGGCGAAGTTCGCCGCCGCCGAGACCATGCTGCTGGTCGCCACGACCGTCATCGAGGTCGGCGTCGACGTGCCGCGCGCGAGCGTGATGGTGATCGAGCACGCGGAGCGCTTCGGCCTCGCCCAGCTCCATCAGCTCCGCGGCCGCATCGGCCGCGGCGCCGAGAAGTCCACCTGCCTGCTCCTCTACAAAGCGCCGCTCGGCGAGGCGGCGAAGGCGCGGCTCGCCACCATGCGGGACACCGAGGACGGCTTCCGCATCGCCGAGGAGGACCTGAAGCTACGCGGCGAGGGCGACGTGCTCGGCACGCGACAGAGCGGCCTGCCGGGCTTTCGGGTCGCCCGCATCGAGGTGCACGGCGAGCTGCTGCAGGCGGCGCGCGACGACGCCAAGCTGATCATGGAGCGCGACGGCGGCCTCGACGGCGAGCGCGGCGCGGCGCTGCGCACCCTCCTCTACCTCTTCGGCCGCGACGAGGCGGTGCGCCTGATCCGCGCCGGGTGACACGCGATCACGGGCTTGTGCGCGGCCGTCGCGAACTTTTCGCAGGTCGCCGGGGACGAAGCTCCGCACTCTCAGCATAATGCGCGCCGCCTCGGTCCGAGGCAGCGGGCGACGCATGGTCGCCCGTTTTCACCAGGAGCCTGAGCCCCATGATCGGACGTTTCTCGGTCGGACGTTTCTCCCCCGGACGTTTCTCGCGCGGACGGTTCTCGCGCGGACGGTTCTCGCCCGCGATTATCGCCGCCGCCCTCGTGATCGGCCTCGCGGCGCCGGCCGCGGCCGAAAAGTTCGATCTCTCGACACTCTCCTGCAAGCAGTTCCTGTCGAGCAGCAAGGACGACATCACCATCACGCTGGCCTGGCTCGACGCCTATTACCGCGACGAGGACGATCCGCCGATCATCGACACCGAGCGACTCGAGGCGAACACCAAGAAGCTCGCGCAATACTGCAGCGAGAACCCGAACGTCGGCGTGATCACGGCGGCGGACAAGCTGTTCGACTGATCTGCGAGACCTGACGCGAAAGCGTGACCAGATCGGCGCTCGACCCGATCTCGGCCTCTCGATGGTCGTCATCCGCGCAGGCGGACGACCCAGTATCCACCGACGCCCGACAGGACGTCGAAGCGCTTCAGCGTACTGGGTGCTCCGCCTTCGCGGAGCACGACCGGCGACAGGTCCAGCGCTCGAGCATGCGCTGACAGGTTCGCCCTCCCCGCATCCTTAACGAACCGTGAAAGACGCAGCCCCCGTTTCGGCGGCCGCGTCAACGCGGCCTTGGCGGATCGCGTGGCCCACTCGGCGGACGTCGATCCGACGCCACGAGGGCCCGCGTGAGCACCATCGCCACCATCGCACTGTCCGGCATGACGGCGGCTGTCCGCCGCGTCGAGGTGTCGGCCAGCAACGTCGCGAATGTCCGCTCGACCGGCGCCCTGCCCGGCAAGACCGGCACCGTGCCGGCCGGTCAGCCGAGCGCCTACGCGACGCTGCGGGTCAACCAGACGGCAGCCGCGACCGGCGGCACGCAGACGACCGTCACGACCACGGGCGAGCCGCCGGTCCCGACGCCGGACCCGCAGGCGCCGTTCGCCGATCCGAACGGCATGGTGGCGGCGCCCGCCGTCGACCTCACCCGCGAGATGGTCGAGCAGGTGATCGCCAGCTACACGTTCACGGCCAATGCGCGGGTGATGAAGACCGGCCACGAGATGACCAGGACGCTGCTCGACGCCAAGGCGTGATCGGCGCGCCGGCGCGGCGCGCCCAATCACCACTGGCGGGCTTTGCGTTATTCGGTCATTCCGGGGCGGCGCGCCGCGCCGAACCCGGAATCCAGCCCAGACTCGAGCTCGCCGCTGGATTCCGGGTTCGCGCCTTCGGGGCGCCCCGGAATGACGAATTCTGCCAAGGCCTCCACGGGCGAGAGGCGCTATCGCACCAGCACGGCCCGGTAGCGTTCGTGGACCACGGCGACCGGCGTGCCGTCCGGCAGGTCGAGCGCGGCGCGGTGCTCGAAGACGTGGACGGCCGCGGCATCCGGCCCGGCGTCCCGGGTCGCCGCCTCGATCACGTCGGCCGGTGCGACGCTGACGTGGAAGGTTCGGCGCCGCGGCTTCAGGTCGGCGATCGCCTCGCCGAACGGCGTGTCGCCGCGCAGGCGCTCGCGCATCGCCGCGGTCAGGCGATCGGCGAAGTACCAGTTCACGGCATCGACGAGCACCAGACCGCCGAGCCGGATATCGACCCGCCGCAGCGTCGTCCCGCGGGCGTCCCCGCCGAGCGCCGCGAGACTGTCGGGATCGAGCACGGCGGGGGCCGGCCGGTCGTGCCGCCGCACCGTGATGCGGCCGGCGCCGAGACCGCGGGCGCGGCACCAGTCCTCCAGGGCGCGCGTGGCGAGCTGGGTGAGCAGCAGGCGGCTGCTCAGCGCCTCGGCCGCACGCATGCCGTGCAACGATTCCGGCTGGAGCGAATCGGACGGCAGCACGCCGGGCACCACGACCTGAACCATGCGCGCCCGGTCCGCCGCCTGCTCAGCCCGCCGTGGCCGCGGCCTTGCGGGCCGCGTCGCCGTCCCGACCGGCGCCCTCGCGATCTTCGGCGGCGTGCTCGGCGGCCGCCGCCTTGCCGGCCGCCTCGGCGGCCTGGATGGTCTGCGCCGCCGCGGCGAGCGCCGCGAGCTTCTTCTGCCCCTCGTTGCCGTTCGGCTGGATCATGCCGGCCGACATCACCAGCTTGGCGGCCGCCTCCACCGTCATGTCGAGCTCGATGATCCGGCTCTTCGGCACGTAAAAGAAGAAGCCAGTGGTCGGGTTCGGCGTGCAGGGCATGAAGCAGGAGACGTGCTCCCCGGCCGGCAGCCGGTCGGAGACCTGCTGGCCCGGCGAGGCGGAGAGGAACACCAGCGACCACATGCCGGGCGAGGGAAACTCGATCAGCGCCACCTTGCGGAAGCTCGAGCCGGTCTCGGAGAACAGCGTCTCGAACACCTGCTTGAGGCCCTTGTAGAGCGAGCGCACCAGCGGCATGCGGTCGAGCAGGCGCTCGCCGAACTCGACCAGCGTCCGCCCCACCAGGTTGGCCGTGAAGAAGCCCAGCATGGTCAGTGCCAGGAACGCGATGATCAGGCCGGTGCCCGGGATGCGCCAGGGCAGATAGGTCTCGGGCCGGTACTGGACCGGGATGAAGGGCTGCACCAGCGCATCGACCCAGGTGACGAAGGACCAGGTCAGCCACAGCGTGATGGCGACCGGCCCGGCGACGACGAGGCCGGTGAGGAAGTAGTTGCGCAGTCGCGCGCCGCCCCCGAGCGACGGCGCCGGGTGGACGAGCGGCTTGTCGGTCGACTTGGGCGCCCCGGTGTGCGACGCCCCGATGTGCGGGTCCGCGGGCGGCTTCGGCGTGTCGGTCACGATCGTCGGCCCTGTCTTCGCGGTCGGCCGCGCGGCGTGGCGCGCGCGGCCCGGAGATCGCCGTCGAATCTATTCGACCGTGACCGATTTGGCGAGGTTGCGCGGCTGGTCGACGTCGGTGCCCATGATGACGGCCGCATGGTAGGCGAGCATCTGCACCGGCACCGCGTACACCATGGGTGTGACGGAGGCCGGCATGTGCGGCAGCACCACGGTGGCGAGCGAATCGACCGTCGCCTCGGCGACGCCCTGCGGGTCGGTGAGCAGGATGATCTTGCCGCCGCGGGCGGCGACCTCCTGCATGTTCGAGACGGTCTTCTCGAAGACGCGGTCGTGCGGGGCGATGACGATCACCGGAATCGTCTCGTCGATCAGCGCGATGGGCCCGTGCTTGAGTTCGCCGGCCGCGTAGCCCTCGGCATGGATGTAGGAGATCTCCTTGAGCTTCAGCGCGCCTTCGAGCGCCAGCGGGAAGCTGGTGCCGCGGCCGAGATAGAGCACGTCGCGGCTCTTGGCGATGTCGCGGGCGAGCTTCTCGACCTCGGGCTCCAGCGCCAGCGCCGCCGTCATGTGGCGCGGCACCTCGATCAGGGCGCGCACCAGGCGGCGCTCGTCGTCCTCGGACAGATTGCCGCGGGCACGGCCGGCCGCGATGGCGAGGCAGGCGAGCACCACCAGCTGGCAGGTGAACGCCTTGGTCGAGGCGACGCCGATCTCCGGGCCGGCGAGCGTCGGCATCACCACGTCGCTCTCGCGGGCGATCGTGGAGGTCGGGACGTTGACGACGGAGACGACGTGCTGGCCGTTCGCCTTGGCGTGGCGCAGCGTCGCCAGCGTGTCGGCGGTCTCGCCCGACTGGGAGACGAACACCGAGAGGTTGCCGGGCGTGAACGGGGCGTCGCCGTAGCGCAGCTCGGAGGCGATCTCGATCTCGACGGGCAGCCGCGCGAATCGCTCGAACCAGTACTTGCTGGTCAGCCCCGCGTAATAGGCGGTGCCGCAGGCCGCGATGGTGACGCGCTGCACGGTGCGGAAGTCGAACGGCAGGTCCGGGAGGACCACGCGCTCGTTCGCGAAGTCGACATAGTGCGCCAGCGTGTGCCCGACCACCTCGGGCTGCTCGTGGATTTCCTTCGCCATGAAGTGGCGGTAGTTGCCCTTGTCGACCAGGAAGGCCGACGCGGCCGACTTCATCGTCGTCCGTTTCACCGGCGCGCCGGACTCGTCGTAGACTTGCAGGCCGCCGCGCTTCAGGACCACCCAGTCGCCGTCCTCGAGATAGCTGATCGTCGAGGTGAAGGGGGCGAGCGCGATCGCGTCGGAGCCGAGATACATCTCGCCGTCGCCATGGCCGACCGCCAGCGGCGAGCCGCGCCGCGCGCCGATCAGGAGATCCTCCTCACCCTCGAACAGGAAGCCGAGCGCGAAGGCGCCGCGCAGCCGCGGCAGCGCCGCCTTGACGGCCTCGACGGGCGACAGGCCGGTCCCCATCAGGTGGTCGACGAGGTGCGCCACCACCTCGGTGTCGGTCTCGGTGACGAAGCTCGCCCCGTTGCCCTGCAGCTCGTGGCGCAGCTCGTTGAAGTTCTCGATGATGCCGTTGTGGACGACGGCGACGCGCTTTCCGGCATGCGGATGCGCGTTGGTCTCGTTCGGACGGCCGTGCGTCGCCCAACGGGTGTGGCCGATGCCGATGGTGCCGGCGAGCGGCTCGCGCTCCAGCCGGTGCTCCAGGTTCTTGAGCTTCCCCTCGGCGCGGCGGCGGGTCAGGTGGCCGTGCTCCAGGGTGGCGACGCCAGCCGAATCGTAGCCGCGGTACTCGAGCCGCTTGAGCGCGTCGACCATCCGCGGCGCGACCGCCTCGCGCCCGAGGATTCCGATGATTCCACACATGGGAGGAGCACCCCTTTTCGCGAGCGGATCGCCGACGCGCGGCCGGAGGACCCGGCGGCGTCGGTGCGAAGCAAGAACAGGACCGGCACCCGCCCGAACGGGCCGACCTCAGGGCGCCGATCGCGGCTTTTTCTTGGCGGCCATCACGGCGCGCCAGCGCGCCGCCCAGCCTTCCTTGACGGTCTGCTTGCCACGGGCGACCGCGAGGCCGTCGGCCGGGACGTCAGCCGTGATCACCGAGCCGGAGCCGACATAGGCGCCGTCGCCGATCTTCACCGGCGCGACGAGCGAGGAGTTCGAGCCGATGAAGGCGCCTGCGCCGATGTCTGTCTTGTGCTTGAGGATGCCGTCGTAGTTGCAGGTGATGGTGCCGGCGCCAATGTTCGCCTTCGCCCCGATCCGGGCGTCGCCGATATAGGTGAGGTGGTTCGCCTTGGCGCCGGCCTCGACGGTCGCGGCCTTGATCTCGACGAAGTTGCCGACGTGGACGTCGCGCTCCAGCACGGCGCCGGGCCGCAGCCGCGCATAGGGGCCGACGATCGCGCCGGGGCCCACCGTCGCCCCTTCCAGGTGCGAGAAGGCGCGGATGACGGCGCCCTCCGCCACGCTCACGCCGGTGCCGAACACGACATAGGGCTCGATCGTCACGTCGCGCGCGATCTTGGTGTCGAAGGCGAGGTGCACGGTCTCGGGCGCCGCCATGGTGACGCCGGCGTCGAGCAACGCGCCGCGCAGCCGGTGCTGCAGCACGGCGCCGACCTCGGCGAGCTGCGCCTGGGTGTTGACGCCCAAGACCTCGCTGTCGTCCGCAGCCTCGGTGACGACCGCGCGAAATCCCGCCTTGCGGGCGAGCTCGACCACGTCGGTGAGATAGAACTCGCCCTTGGCGTTGTTGGCGTCGATGCGGTCGAGCAGCGCCAGCGCGTGCGCTCCCGAGATCCCCATCAGGCCGGCATTGCACAGGCGGATGGCTTTCTCGTCGGCGCTCGCGTCCTTCTCCTCGCGGATGGCGACGAGGTCGTCGCCCTGCGTGACGAGGCGCCCGTAGCCGGCCGGGTCGGCCGGGCGGAAACCGAGCACCGAGACGGCGGCGCCGGCGGCGAGCGGGGCGCGCAGCGCCGCGAGCGTCTCGGGCCGGATCAGCGGCGTGTCGGCGAAGGCGACGAGGATGTCGTCGGCGCCCTGTTCCAGTGCGGCGCGGGCGGCCAGCACCGCATGCGCGGTGCCGCGGCGCTCGGCCTGCACGAACACGGCGGCATCGGGCACCTGGGCCGTGACGGCGGCCGTCACGGCGTCGGCGTTCGGCCCGACCACCACGGCGACGCGGCTGCCGGTCGCCTGCACGGCGGCGAGCACGTGGCCGACCAGCGGGCGGCCGGCGATCGCGTGCAGCACCTTCGGGCGCGACGAGCGCATGCGCGTACCCTCGCCCGCGGCGAGGACGACGGTCAGGCAGGATCGCGCCGACATGAGAACCCCTCGTTGCATCCGGGCCTCGGCCCCGAAGACTGCGCCCTCATAGCCTGCCGAAAGCCCCCCGAAAAGTCGGAACCGGTGCCTGCCGGACACGGCGGTCGCGGCCGAATTCTGGTAGGTTTTCGTCAGTCGATTCGTAGTTTTAAGGCGACATGGCGGACGTGGCCCGGCAATCCCTCCTGGACGACGGCGACGACGGCGGCGGAATGAGCCCGCTGCTGCGCACCGTCGTGTGGGGCCTCACCGCGGCCGGCGCGCTGGCCGTCGCCGTCCTGGCGGCGCAATCGCAGATCGGCGAGCGGCGCGTCGCGGCCGCCGCGACGACACCGGTCGCGGCGTCCGTGCCGGGCGAGGCCGTGCGCGAGGCGGCCAACCAGGCCGTCCTGCGCGCCTTCGAGGCGGAGCGGGAAGCGAAGCGGCTCGCCGAGACGGTGCGGGCGCTCGCGGCCGATCGCGACACGCTCGCCGGCCGGATCGCCAAGCTCGAAAGCCAGATCGAGGACCTCACCGGGTCGGTCGCGGCGATCCAGGCGGCGAAGCGCAGCCCCGCCGGGTCCGATCTCGGCGACCTGATGGCGGTGCCGCCGAGCGCCGCGGCCGGCACGTTCCGGCCGCCGGCCGGGGCCGAGCCGGCACGCCCGGCCCTGGCGCCGGTCGCCGCCGCGGACCCGCGAACGCTGCCGCCGATCGACGCCTCGGACCCGGTCACGACAGCCACGGTCCCGCCGGCCGTCGCGAGTGCGCCCGACGAGCCCGCCCCGGCGGGCGCCACCTCGGTCGCCACGTCGGTCGCCGGCACCGTCGCCGGCATGCCGCCGAGCGAGATCCCGCTGCCGCGCCCGAACCCGAACGCCCAGACGCTCGCCGCCCGGGCGGCGGCCCAAGGCGAGGCGACCGCGGCGACGCCGGCGCCCGCCCCGGTCCCGGCCGCTCCCGAGCCCGGCAAGCGCTTCGCCATCGAGATCGGCGGCCCGAACAGCATCGACAGCCTGCGCGGCCTGTGGGCCAAGGTGCGCGACAGCCAAGCCGGCGAGTTCCTGACCGAGGTGAAGCCGGCGATCGCGCTGCGCGACGGCGGCAAGCCCGGCCTGGTCGAGATGCGGCTGGTCGCCGGCCCGGTGGCGAGCGCGCTCGCCGCGTCGCGGCTGTGCGCCTCGGTCGCCATCGCCGGCGTCGCCTGCCGGGCGACGAGTTACGACGGCCAGATGCTCGCCCTGCCCTGACGCACGCTCCACGCCGCGCAGCGACGCTTCGGCACCCTTGCGCCGACGCGGCGATCGGGGTTCTCTGCGAACCGAACGGCTTTGCAGGCTTCGTCATTCCGGGGCGCGCCACCCGGATCGGCGCTTGCGCCGTCCGGGCGCAGGCTCCGGCGCGAACCCGGAATCCAGCGGCGAACGCCATATCCTGGGCTGGATTCCGGGTTCGGCGCGGTGCGCCGCCCCGGAATGACCGTGCAAAGCCCTCGATGGACGAGAGCAAAAGGCCCCCATGCGAACCCGCTTCCTGCCCTCCTGCCGCTCCACCAACGGGCTGATCACGGTCGGCTTCCTGGCGCTCGGCGCCGCCCTGTGGATCCGCTACCTGGTGATCGAGAACACCCCCGTCGGCCTCGCCTGCGACGCCGGCACGTCCCACCAGACCGGCGTCTGCATGGTGCGGCTGGTGGCGTCGCGGCTCTTCAATGTCGGCGTGTTCGGCTGGGTGGCGCTCGGCGCCGCGCTGATCAACCTGATCCGGCCGTCGGTGTTCATGCTCGCGATCGGGCTCGCGGCGAGCGCGCTCGGCGTCGTGCTCTACAATGCCGGCCTCGCCGGCACCGGCGCCGCGATCCTGGCCCTCAGCCTCGCCCGCCCCGCACGCGAAGAAGCGTGACGGCGAGAAGGACGAAGACGACGGCGAGCCACACGGCCTGCCAGTTCGCGACCGTCTCGTTGATCACGATGAAGCCGGCCGACAGCACCAGCGTGACCGCCATCACGATCTCGGCCGGTCCGCGCCCACCCGCCGTCGCGGCCAGCGTCTCGCCCGCTCGAGCCGGCCGCACCGCCATCAGCAGGAACGGCAGCGTCGCGGCGGTGAGGGCCGTGAACGGGAAGTCGCGGTAGCGCGGATCGAAGACGAGGCCGAGCGCGGTCTGCACGGCGAGCACGGCGGTCAGCACCAGAAGCCACGCGCCGGCGGTCGCGAGCGCGTCGCCGGTGCGGTCCGCCCGGCCGCCGAGCGCCGGCACGAAGCCGGGCGGCCGCCCGCCGCGGACCAGCAGCCCGGCCCCGACGATCGGCGCCGCGAGCGCGGCAACGGCAAACCCCGCACCGCGCGCAAAACCGCCCCAGCCGAGGCTCTCGACCATGATCTTCTCGGCCGTCCAGCCGGCCAGCGCGCCGCCCACGACGGCATCGACCATCACGGCGCCCCACACGGCCACGCCGAGCCCGGCCCGCGCCGGCCCGGCGACCAGGAGGGCGGCGCCGAACACGGCGAGCACCACGGCGATGCCGAGCCCGGCCTGCTTCGCCCAGTCCGGATGATCGGACACCGGCTCGCCGACCAGGAACTTCGGTGTCCGGTCACCGGCCGTGAGAATGCCCCAGTGGCCGCCGACCGTGCCTTCGAGGATGCGCTTCCAGGGCTGGTCGAACGCCTCGATGACGTTGACCCGGAACCCGCCGCGCGCGGCGCGGGCGAGCACGTCCTGCACGACGAGCGCCTCGTTGGAGAGCGACGGCAGCGCGCCCTCGCGCATGCGGCCGGCGCTCGGCCAGCCGACCTCGCCGACCAGGATGTCGCGCCCCGGAAACGCGTCGGCGACCTTCTTCACGATCGATTCGACATGGGCGCCCGAGTCGGCGGCCGGGATCGGGATGTCCTCCCAGTACGGCAGGATGTGGATGGTGATGAAGTCGACGGCGGAGGCCAGATCCCGGTTGCGCAGCCAGAACTCCCAGACGTCCGCATAGGTGACCGGCACCGGCACGGCCGCCTTCACGTCGCGAATGACGCCGGCGAGATCGGCGGCGGAGAGCTCGCCGCGCAGCAGCACCTCGTTGCCGACCACCACGCCGGTGATCACCTGCGGGAAGCGCTTGGCCAGCGCGATCGTCCCGGCGATCTCGGCCCGGTTGAGCTCGCGGTTGCTCGACAGCCACAGCCCCTGCAGCACCTTCAGGCCGTGCTTCTCGGCGATCGCCGGCACCTGGTCGAGACCGTTGCGGATCGAGTAGGTGCGGATGCAGCGGGTGAGCGGCGCGAGCCGCGCCAGATCCTCCTCGATCTGCCAGGGCTGCACCCGCAGTGTCAGGTCGAACGGGTTCTGCAGGCCGCGGAACGGCGCGTAGGAGATGCATTCGAGCTTGCGGTCGGCCGGCGGCGCGCCGCCGGCGACCGGCGAGACCGGCACGGGCCGGCCGAGCCACCACCAGAACCCCGCCACGAGCGCGACGGCGACGACCAGAAGGCTGAGCGGGAGACGCATGGAGGCTTCCGTGGGAGAGCGACCGGCAGGTGCTAGCGTGCCGCCGACGCCGCGCCAAGAGGGCTCTCGGCCGCGGCGGCGGAGCGACGATCAGATCCGGTGCCGGAGGTCGCGTCAGGCGCCGGACGAGGACGACCGGGAATGCCGCGCGGACGAGTGGACAAGACGATCCGTCCGTCGCAAGATTGACATTGTCGCCATGCCGTAATGCCGCTCCGGTCCATGATGGTCCACGCCGTCCTGGACGAACTCGCCCAGGCTCACAGCACATCATGCCTCTTTCCGGTTCGCGCGTCGCTGCCGCCGCCGTCGCTGCAGCATTCCTCTCGTGTGCCGCCCTCCTTTCGCCGGCCGCCGCCCAGGCGCCGGACCAGAAGCCGCCGGAACCGCCGGCGCCGCAGCAACCGCAACCGCCGGCAGCACCTCAGCCGCCGCAGCAACAGCCGCCGGCCGATCCGGCTCGCACCGAACGCAAGACGCGGGCGGATCAGACCGTCGAGGCCGGCCGCGCCCTGCAGGGTCCGGCGGCCGCCGCCGAATGCGTCTGGCTGGGCGAGCGAGTGGTCAGCCTGCTGTGGCGCGACGACCTCGACACCGCCTTCCGGCACCTCGAGCTGTACGATCGTTTCGGCTGCCCGGGCGGTCACGTTCAGACGACGTTCAGGTGCGTCGTGCGACAGGGCAACATCGACCCGAAGGCCACCGAAACCCTGAACACGCGTGTGCATGCTTGCTGGCTGAATCCGGACACCGCCCCGGCGGCTCCGGCTGCGGCCGCGGCAGCTCCTGCTCCCCAGCAAGGAACGAACCCGCGTTGACGTCGTTTACGGGGCTGTAAGGTTGCACTGCATGGCGGATCGGATCGCCCTGAATTCGCCATGTCCAAAGTCTAGTTGAACACGGCCGCGCGGTATCCATATGGTGCAGCGCAAGGCCTTTCCCGGTCGAGCCTAGGGGACAGGCTCGAGACCGATCACCTCCGCCCCATTCGGTAGAGAAGAGACCATGCGCTCCGTCGCTGCGGTGGTCGCGCTCGTGGCGTGCTTGCACGCGGGCGCGTGGGCCATCTGGCAAAGCCAGAGCTCGGCCCCCAACGTCTCCGGGCCGTTGACCAGCGTGTCCTACTCGCCCTTCGAGGGGCATCCGGAAGAGGGCAACCGCCCGACCACGGAGCAGATCCGAAACGATCTGAAGGTGCTGTCGCCCTACACGAGGGCCATCCGCACCTATTCGGCCACCGGCGGCGCCGAGCTGGTCCCGCCGGTCGCCAACGAGTTCGGCTTGAAGGTCGCGGTCGGCGCCTGGCTGGACGGCGACACCAAGCGCAACGAGCGCGAGATCAAGTCGGTTGTCGACCTCTACCGCAAGAACCGCAACATCAACGCCATCGTGGTCGGCAACGAGGCGATCTACCGCGCCGACTTCAAGAAGAAGACCGAGACCGTCGATGGCGCAACGGTGACGCGCGACCTCTCCGAGAAGGAGCAGGTCGGCGAGCTGATCCGCTACATCCAGCAGGTGAAGCGCGAGGTCGGCGGCAATGTCCCGGTCACCACCGGTGAAATCTACTCGACCTGGCTGAACCACCCCGAGCTCGCCTCGGCCGTCGACTTCATCGCCGTCCACATCCTGCCCTACTGGGAAGGCTTCTCGGCCGGCGAGACCGTCGATCTCGCGATCAACAACTACTACAAGCTGCGCGAGGCGTTCCCGGGCAAGCGCATCGTCATCGCCGAGTTCGGCTGGCCGAGCGCCGGCTACAATCGCCGCGCCGCCGAGCCGGGCCGCGAGATTCAGGCGATGCTGCTGCGCGATTTCGTCGCACGGGCCGAGGCGCTGGGCATCGACTACAACATCATCGAAGCGTTCGACCAGCCGTGGAAGACCTTCGAAGGCTCGGTCGGCGCCTACTGGGGCATGTTCGACGCCGCCCGCCAGCCCAAGTTCGCCTGGACCGGCCCGGTCTACGACCCGGCCTTCGTCACCCTCGCGGTCGTCGCCGTGGTGGCGAGCCTCGTGGTGTCGCTGCCGATCCTGTTCGTGACCGGCGCCACCCTGCTGCAGGCCCTCACCCTCGCCGTGTTCGCCAACATCGTCGGCGCCTGGACCGGGGTCGTGTGGGACTACTGGAGCGGCCACTACTTCGTCATGGGCCAAGCGATCGCGCTCGGCGTCGGCGTGCTGCTGATGATCCCGCTGGTCGTCATCGCCCTGTGGAAGATCGACGAGATCGCCCAGGTGCTGTTCGGCCGCGGCCCGCAGCGGCTGGTCCGGCCCGGCACCAAGGCGCCGGAGGGTTTCGCCCCGAAGGTGTCGATCCACGTCCCCGCCTATTACGAGCAGCCCGAGATGCTGAAGGCGACGCTCGACTCGGTGGCGCGGCTCGACTACCCGAACTTCGAATGCGTGGTGGCGATCAACAACACCACGGATCCGGCCTACACGGACCCGATCGAGGCGCATTGCCGCCTGCTCGGCGACCGCTTCAAGTTCCTCAATCTGCAGAACGTGAAGGGCTTCAAGGCGGGCGCGCTGCGCATCGCCATGCAGCACACCGCGCCGGACGCCGAGATCATCGGCCTGATCGACGCCGACTACACGGTGACGCCCGACTGGCTGAAGGACCTGGTGCCGGCCTTCGCCGACCCGCAGGTCGGCCTGGTGCAGGCGCCGCAGGACCATCGCGACGGCGAGAAGACGCCGCTGTCGCAGATCATGAACGGCGAGTATGCCGGGTTCTTCGACATCGGCATGGTCCAGCGCAACGAGGTCGACGCCATCGTCACGCACGGGACGATGTGCCTGATCCGCCGCGCCGCCATGGACGACGCAGGCGGCTGGTCGTCCGACACGATCTGCGAGGACACGGATCTCGGCCTCACCATCTACGAGCAGGGCTGGCGCGCCCTCTACACCAACCGGCGCTATGGCCACGGCCTGCTGCCCGACACGTTCGAGGCGTTCAAGAAGCAGCGTCACCGCTGGGCCTATGGCGGCTTCCAGATCGCCAAAAAGCACTGGCGGCGATTCCTGCCCGGCATGAGCAACCTGACGGCGGCGCAGCGGCGCGAGTTCCTGCTCGGCTGGGTGAACTGGATGGGCGCGGAGAGCCTCGGCGTCGTCGTCGCGATGCTGAACCTCCTGTGGGTGCCGGTCGTCGCCTTCGTCGGCATCGCCATTCCCGACAAGGTGCTGACCATCCCGATCCTGGCCGCCTCGATCGTGTCGATCCTGCACTTCACGACCCTCTACCGGTCGCGGGTGAAGATCGGCCCGCTGCAGGCGACCGGCGCCATGCTGGCCGCCATGGCCATGCAGTGGACGGTCGCCAAGGCGGTCGGCACCGGCCTGATCAAGGACCACCTGCCCTTCGTGGTCACGGCCAAGGGCGGCAAGACCAAGAAGCGGGTGTCGTTCCCGGCCTTCGACGAGGCGGTGTTCGGCACGCTGCTGCTGATCGGCGCCTTCACGGTGTGGGTGACCAATCACGAGAGCGTCCGCGAGGTGAACCTGTTCGCCATCGTCCTCGTGGTGCAGAGCCTGCCCTTCCTGTCGGCGGTCGCGCTGGCCGGGCTCGAGGGCTCGCCGCTCAACGACTTCGCCACCTGGCGCAGCCTGCAGGCCCGCACGGCCGAGCTGCTCGGCCTCGCCCCGCGACGCCCGGCGGCGGTCCGCCGCGCCGAGCCGGCCATGACCTCCGACAAGGCGGTCGAGCCGGCCCAGTGAGGCGACGGGTCTCGAGACCATGAAATCGAAAGGCCCGGCTCACGCCGGGCCTTTTTCGTTGGCGGTCTTCCCTGAACCTCGTGTCCCGGACGCGCGCCAGCGCGAGCCGGGACCCAGGGGCCGCAGATCAGGGACGGTCCGGTGGTGGTGCCGCACGAGGGCGACGCCTCGCCGTGCCGCCCCTGGGCCCCGGCTCTGCGGCGCATCCGGCCTGCGGCCGGAGGCGCCTTGTCCGGGGCACGCGACCGCGTCACGGCGGAGACCCGCCCTCACCCCGGCAGCGCCGTCTCGACGAGGCGCACCCAGTACGAGGTGCCGTAGGGGATCACGTCGTCGTTGAAGTTGTAGGCGGGATTGTGCAGGCCTGCCGAGTCGCCGTTGCCGACGAACACGAAGGCGCCGGGCCGTTTCTGCAGCATGTAGGCGAAGTCCTCGGCGCCCATGAAGGGCGGGATCGTGGTGTCGACATTGTCGGCGCCGGTCACGTCGGCCGCGATGCCGGCGGCGAACTCCGCCTCGCGGGCGTGGTTGACCAGCACCGGATAGCCGCGCCGGTACTCGAACTTGGCCTTCGCCCCATAGGCCTCCGCCGTCGCCGCGATCATCTTTCCGAGGCGCGCCTCCAGAAGATCGCGCACCTCCGGCGCGAGGCTGCGCGCCGTGCCGAGCAGCTTCGCGGTCTGCGGGATGATGTTGTCCGTCGTGCCGGACTGGAACAGGCAGATCGACACCACGGCATTCTTCAGCGGGTCGACGTTGCGCGACACGATCGACTGGATCTGGTTGACGATCTGGCAGCCGACCAGGATCGTGTCGACGCCGAGATGTGGCCGCGCCGCGTGCGCCCCCACGCCCTCGATGTCGATATGCAGCGTGTCCTGCGCCGCCATGATCGGCCCGACCCGGGTGGCGAAGCGCCCGACCGGCTGGCCGGGCCAGTTGTGCATGCCGTAGACCTCGTCGATGCCGAAGCGCTCGAACAGGCCGTCCTCGATCATCGCCTTGGCGCCCGCCCCACCCTCCTCGGCCGGCTGGAAGATCACCACGGCCGTGCCGGCGAAGTTGCGGGTCTCGGCGAGATGGCGGGCGGCGCCGAGCAGCATGGCCGTGTGGCCGTCATGGCCGCAGGCGTGCATCTTGCCGGGCGTGGTCGACTTGTAGGGAAGGTCGCCGAGCTCGTCGAGCGGCAGCGCGTCCATGTCGGCCCGCATGGCGATCACCTTGCCGGGCGCTCCCGCGCGGCCCTTGCCGCCCCGGATGACGCCGACCACGCCGGCGCGGCCGAGCCCGGTGACCACCTCGTCGCAGCCGAACGCCTTCAGCTTCTCGGCCACCACGGCCGAGGTGCGCGGCAGGTCGTACAGGAGCTCCGGATGGGCATGGAGATCCCGCCGCCAGGCCGTGATCTCGGCATGCAGGTCGGCGACTCGGTTGACGATCGGCATCGCAAATCCTCACTCGGCAAAAGGCTTTGCCGCAGTATCGCGCGGAGGCCCGCGGAAGACCACACGCAGCCCGGCGGTCCGGGGTCCCGCCGGGTGCATCGCCTGCCGCATCCCGGACGCCGGCCGCCGCCGCATCCACACGCCGTCGCCGGCGACTTGCCACGCCGGGGCCGGGTCTTTACACACGGGCGCTCAGGAGCCCGTAGCTCAGTCGGTAGAGCACGTGACTTTTAATCATGGGGTCCCGGGTTCGAGTCCCGGCGGGCTCACCACCCATTGCCGATCATTCGTACGGCTCGGAACGATGCCAATGACCGACCTCACCGCCGCCATCACCGACGAGGACGTCCGCAAGGTTGCCGCCGCCCTGCTCAAGACGGCGATCGAGACCGTGTCGGAGGAGGACGGCGGCGCCGCCAACAAGTGCAAGCTGTGCGGCGCCTCGGTCTCGTGGCAGCACCCGGTCGAGGCGATCGTGCACGCGCCGGATTGCCCCGTGGTGATCGCCCAGCGGATCGTCGCGACCGCCAAGGTGCAGCTGCTGCGCCCCTGACCGCCGGACCCCGCGCCGTCGCGTCACGCGAAGCCGACGTCCCCCTCGCTGCGCCCCCTCGCGCGCCACTCCCGGTGACGTCGGTATCGCCGTACACGACCGCTGCGACAATGCGCGCGGTTGTGCTGGCGGCTTCGTGAAACCGCGTGATGCCGCCCTCGGCCTAGCCTGATCGCCGGGGACGACCTCTCGTGCAAGCGGCCGCGACGAGCCGCAGGGTCATCCCGCGCGCGCAGATGCCATCGAGCAGACGCCAAGGGAGGACAGCATGTCGACACTTCACGTCTTCGCCGGGTCGGTCGAGCACCCGATCCGTCCCGCGATCCGGCGGATCGGGATGGGCGACCTCGGCGACGCGCTTCGCCGCGGCATCGACGATTTCCGTGCCATGCCGAGCCATGTGGTGTTCCTGAGCCTGCTCTATCCGATCGTCGGCCTGGTGCTGGCCCGGCTGAGCTTCGGCTACGACGTGGTGCCGCTGCTGTTCCCACTCGTCGCCGGCTTCGCCCTGGTCGGGCCGTTCGTGGCGCTCGGGCTCTACGAGCTCAGCCGCCGCCGCGAGCAAGGCCTCACGGCCGGCTGGCGCGACGCCTTCGGGGTGCTGAAGAACCCGTCGATCGATTCGATCGCGATGCTGGGCGGTCTCTTGATGCTGCTGTTCGTGATCTGGCTCGCCGTCGCCGAAGGCCTCTACGAGGGCCTGTTCGGCTACGGCTCGCCGGAATCGCTGTCCGGCTTCCTCGCCGACGTGTTCGGCACCGCGCACGGACGCACGCTCTTGATCGTCGGCAACGCCATCGGCTTCGTGTTCGCTCTCACCGTGTTGGTGATCAGCGTGATTTCGTTCCCGATGCTGCTCGATCGCGACGTCGGCGCCGTCGGCGCCATGCACACCTCGGTGCGGGCGGTCGCCAAGAATCCGATCGCCATGGCGGTGTGGGGCCTGATCGTCGCGGTCACGCTGGCGATCGGCTCGCTGCCGTTCTTCATCGGGCTCGCCGTGGTGCTGCCCGTGCTGGCGCACGCGACCTGGCACCTCTACCGCAAGGTCGTGGTCTGAGCTGAAGGCTCGGCCGCGCACAAGCGAGCGGCCGGTCTGCATCGTCCAAACGTCTGCAGATCCACTTTGCAGACCAGGGTGAAAGCCCCGTGTCCCGGGCGCGACGCGACGCGTCGCGAACCGGGACCCAGGGCGTCGAGGCGAAGCTCTAGCCGAGATGCCCGTCGTGCCGCTCCTGGGCTCCGTCTCTGCGACGCGTCGGGCCTGCGGCCCGACGCGCCTTGTCCGGGGCACGAGGTCGAAATGCGACGGCGGCGCCCTACCCCTGTCGCCGCGCGTGTTCTATTGGCCAGCCGGCGGGTCGACGTCACCCATGCCGCAGCCCCGCAGGGCGCTGAGGATGCTCAACGTCGTCGCGTTCGGGCAGTAGTTGCGCCAGTCCTGCCAGGCCGGGTCGGCGAACTCGTCGGCGAGGTCGCGGGCGCAGCGGCCCGGCACCGGGCACGTCGCGCACAGCCGCCGGAGCATGCCGAAGGCGCGCGGCTCGCTGCAGTAGAGCTCGTCCGGGTCGAGGCGGAGCGCCCGCATGCGCCGGCACAGCAGCAGATCGTCGACCACGACGCTGCCGGCGGTGCGGAAGCCGTCGGCGGCGGTGGCGGCGTCGCCGGCGAAGTCCAGCATCATGTCGTCGAGATCGTCGAATCCGCCGTCGTCGAACCCGCGGTCGTCGGCCGCGGCGTCTGCCATCATGCCGCCGGCCGGCGTCGCGTCACGGCGCTGTGCCGCGGCGGGCGGCCGGTCGTGTCGCATGCGAAGAATAGCGGCCAGCTCAACCCAGGACCGTTGTGGTTGAGGCATGCGGCCCTCCTGACAAGAGTCCCGCCCCGGTCGTGCATCGAAAACTATACACGTTCGCTGTGCGGCATCTAATTCATTCGCCGCATGCGACCGCTCGCGATCGTTATACGTGAGCGCCGGGATTAGCGCGCGGGCGGGGCCGGCTCCGCCCGCGGCGCGCCGTCACGCGGGCTTCGGCGCGTCCGGCTTCGGCAGCCGCGACGGCACCTTCACCCAGGCGTCGCCGTCGAGCACCACCTCGCCGGCCACCGTGCAGGTGCAGGCGAGCCGCGCCCGGCACTTCTCCGGCATCAGCTCGGCGACCTCGAGCTTGACGTGGATGGTGTCGCCGATCCGGACCGGCCCGCGGAAGTTCAGGGTCTGCGAGAAGTAGATGACGCCCGGCCCCGGCAGCCGCATGCCGAGCACCGCCGAGATCAGGCTCGCCGTGAACACGCCATGCGCGATGCGCGACTTGAACATCGTCCCGGCGGCGTACTCCTCCGACAGGTGGATCGGATTGTGATCGCCGCTGACGTCGGCGAAGGCGCGGACCGCCGCGTCGGTGACGGTGCGCTCCAGCGTCTCGCTCATGCCGATGGCGAGATCCTCGAAGAACAGGCTGCGCGGCTCCAGAACAGTGTCGGCCATGGTGCGGTCTCGGTCCCGGTTGGGTGCGATGCATCAAAGGCGCAACAGCACCATGGGATGTGCGCGAACACAAGCCGACACTGGCGGTCGCACGACGCCATCCCCTCCGACATGCGAGCGGGCCGCCCTAAGGCGGCCCGCCGTGTCGTCTCGATCAGCCCGAGGCCGTGTCTCAGCGCGGCGTCAGCCGCTCGAACCGACCGCCCGGCGGGGGCGGGGGCGGCGGGCCACGCCGCACCGGCGGCGGCGGCGCGCCGTAGACGCGCGGCGGCGGGCCGTAGGCGCGCGGCGGCGGACCATAGACACGCGGCGGCCCGTAATAGCGCGGGCCGGGCACCGCCCAACCCTGCCAGCCGGCCGGGCCGCCCCAGCCTAAGCCGCGCCGCCAGTTGAAGCCGCAACGGTAAAAGCCCGGACCACGCCAGCCGTTCGGGTACCAGCAGTGCTGATAGCCACCGTAGTAGTACTGGACCGTGTCGACCACGGCCGCCGCGTCGGCGGCCGCACCGAGCCCGCCGGCGACGCCGAGCGGAGCGGCCTTCAGCGGCGGGCTTGCCACGATCGCGGCGGCCGCCGCCGCGAGGGCTATCAAGCGACGATTCATCCAGGTCCTCCAATGCGGTCGGACGCTATCGTCCGACCCGTTACGGTGATTCTCGGGAAGGTCGCGAAGGCGAGACTGGCGCGCTCCGCCACCCGGCGCAACCGGCCGGGCGACGAGTCGATTCGGTCCACGCAAGGCCGCGGAACGCGCGAAGCGCCGCGGATCTGCCCGGCCATGTCGGTGATCATGCTCGCCCCGTGCCGCCGAAATGCGGCGAATGCTCGTCCCCGACGATTGGTGGTTCTAGACCGGCCGGAGGTTCACGCCTGAGGGCGCCGCGGCCAGCGACCGGGTGTGTCACGGCCAGCCTGCCGAATTGCCCATCGATCAGGCGCACTCGGCGCAGCGCCCGTTATCGCGGCAGGCGGACTGCTACGGCCGGTCCGGGACGTGACCAGCCTGGCGGCACCCCTGAACCGGATCGCCACACCTGAGCACGGATTGTGCATTAGCTGCTCGCCAATGCAGCAGATGAATAGCTGCATCGCAAAATGAAGCTCTTCTCGTCCGAATTCAGCAACTTATTTATGCAACAAAGACGTCGCGAGGGCACAAACCCACGCGATGGACTACGGGGGTTACCATGTATCTCTTCTCCAAGCTCGTCCACGTCTTCCGCGTGTGGCGCAAGTACAACGACAGCCTGCGCGAGCTGAGCCGCCTCGGCGACCGTGAGCTGGCCGACATCGGCATCATGCGCGCCGACATCCAGCAGATCGCCTGGGACGCCGCCAAGGCCGAGTAATCTGCCGCGCCGTTCGGCGCCGACACGGCGCCCGGCCCGCGACCGGCTCCTGTTCGAGCCCGGCCCTCCGACCTGCACCGTCTTCGCTGCACCCGAAAGTCGCCCGCCCTCACCGGCGGGCGCTTTTCTTTTCGGCCCCCCCTCCCCTATATCGACCGAACGGAAGGCGCGCGGTCGGAACCGGGCGGCCACCACCGCAGCGGCGGGACGAGCGGATTCATGCAGCCCATTCATGTCATCGGCGGCGGCCTCGCCGGCAGCGAGGCGGCTTGGCAGATCGCCTCCCGCGGCGTCCCCGTGGTGCTGCACGAGATGCGGCCCGGCCGCGCCACCGCGGCCCACAAGACCGACGGCCTCGCCGAGCTCGTCTGCTCAAACTCGTTCCGCTCCGACGACGCGGCGACCAACGCGGTCGGCCTGCTGCACGCCGAGATGCGGCGCCTCGGGTCGCTGGTGATGCGGTCGGCCGACGCCAACCAAGTGCCGGCCGGCGGCGCGCTCGCGGTCGACCGCGACGCCTTCTCGGTCGCCGTGACGGCGGCGCTCGTGACGCATCCGCTGATCGACATCCGCCGCGAGGAGATCGCCGGGCTGCCGCCGGCCGACTGGGACAGCGTGATCGTCGCCACCGGCCCGCTGACCTCCGAGCCACTCGCCGCCGCGGTGCGCGACCTCACCGGCGCCGACGCGCTCGCCTTCTTCGACGCCATCGCGCCGATCGTCCATCGCGACTCGATCGACATGTCGGTCGCCTGGGCGCAGTCACGCTACGACAAGGCGGGGCCCGGCGGGTCGGGCGCCGACTATCTCAACTGCCCGCTCGATCGCGACCAGTACGAGGCCTTCGTGGCCGCGCTCCTCTCGGCCGAGAAGGTCGCGTTCCGCGACTTCGAGGCGGCGACGCCCTATTTCGACGGCTGCCTGCCGGTCGAGGTGATGGCCGAGCGCGGCGCCGACACGCTGCGCTGGGGGCCGATGAAGCCTGTCGGCCTCACCAATCCGCACAAGCCGGACCAGAAGCCGTTCGCCGTCGTCCAGCTCCGGCAGGACAACCGGCTCGGCACGCTGTTCAACATGGTGGGCTTCCAGACCAAGATGAAGCACGCCGAGCAAGTGCGTGTGTTCCGGATGATTCCGGGCCTGAAGAACGCCGAGTTCGCGCGTCTGGGCGGCATCCACCGCAACACGTTCCTCGAATCGCCGCGCCTGCTCGACGAGACGCTGCGGCTGAAGGCGATGCCGCGGCTGCGCTTCGCCGGCCAGATCACCGGCTGCGAGGGCTATGTCGAATCGGCCGCGGTCGGCCTGATGGCCGGCCTGTTCGCCGCCGCCGAGCGGCGCGGCGAGACCGTGGCGCCGCCGCCCCCCACCACGGCGCACGGCGCCCTGCTCGGCCACATCACGGGGGGCCACGTGGTGACGATCGACGCCGGGCCGCGCTCCTTCCAGCCCATGAACGTCAACTTCGGCCTGTTCCCGCCGCTGGAGCGCTCGGTGGTGAAGACCCCGGACGGCGGGAGGCTGCGCGGCACCGCCAAGACGGTCGCCCGCAAGCAGGCGCTCTCCGCCCGCGCCCTCGCGGACCTGGACGCCTGGCGCGGCGCCCTGCCGGCCGCGGCGGAGTGAATCCGGGGGCCCCTCGAATCTGACGAGCCTCGTGTCCCGGGCGCGGCGCAACGCGCCGTGACCCGGGACCCATAGGCGATCGAGCGAGGCGGTCGCGTGTCGCCCCTGGGCCCCGGCTCGGCGGCCCGTCCGGCCTGCGGCCCGACGGGCCTTGTCCGGGGCACGCGGAGGAACGATCGATCAGCGCATCCGGCGCGCCGCGCGCCAGAGCACCCATTGGCGGCGCCAGGGCGCGAGCTCCACGGCGGCGAACGGGTCGGCGGCCTGGGCGCGGTCCAGGCGGTCGAGCAGCGGGCCGGCCAGCGCCGCCGGCAGGAAGGCCGGCCGGGCGGCGGCCGGAACCATGGCGGTCGCCCGCCCGGCTTCGACGAGCTCCAGCCTCGCGCGCGCTCGCAGATCCGCCAGCGCCGCGACGAGACCCGGACTCGCGCGTCGCGCCGAAAGGTCGGCCGGATCGACGCCGTGGTCGCCCAGCAGGTCGGACGGCAGATAGATCTGGCCGCGTGAAGAATGCGCCGGAACCGCCTGCACGAGGCGGGCGAGGCCCCAGCCGAGGCCGGCCGGGCCGGCGAGCGCCGCGACGACCGGGTCCGGACCGGCGAGGATCCGGGCGGCCAGCGCGATCGTCGCCGACGAGGTTTTCCTCACATAGCCGTAGAGCGCGTCGAGGCTCGGCATCGGGTCGTCGTAGAGATCGAAGCTGCGCGCCTCGATCAGGTCGAGGAGCGGCGCGACCGGCAGGCCGCAGGCCGCGATCGTGTCGAGCAGCGCGGCGGCAACGGGGTTCGAGCGCACGTCGCCGTGCCCCTCCCCGGCAAGCGCGTCGCGCCACCACTGCAACCGGATCTCGCCCGCCATCGGGGTGCGGACCACCGAGCGGACGCGGGCGATCTCGGCGTTGAAGGCGTAGAGGGCGACCAGATGCGGACGCCGCTCCACCGGCGCGAACAGCGCGGCGAGCCAGCGGTCGCGGTCCTGCTCGCGGACGAGCGCCTCGCAATGGACGAAGGAGTCGATGCTCAATGGATCACCCTGCGGGATGCCAAGCTCGTACCGTCATGGCCGGGCTCGTCCCGGCCATCCACGCTCTTGCTTTACGACAGCCCGGACGACGTGGATGCCCGCGACGAGCGCGGGCATGACGAGGCTGATTCATCGCCACAAGAACCGCTTCAAAGCACTGGCAGCAGAATCGCCCCGACGCGGCGGCGCTCGACCAGGAGCATGTTCCAGGTGCGCACCGCCGGCCCCGTCGTCATGCTCTCGACGACCATGCCGTGCTCGCGCAGGCGCGCCCGCAGCGCCTCGGGGACGATCCACGGCGCCGCCCCGCTGCCGATCAGCAGGTGCTCCACCGGCGGCGTGCTGCCGGCGACGAACGCGATCACGTCGTCGCCGATCGCTTCGGGTGCGGCGATGTCGGCCGCCCAGATCCCGTCGGTGAGGCAGACCAGCGCGCCGCGATGCGACAGGTCGCCGAGCCGGAAGCCGCCGTCCCCGTAAGAATCGATCAGGGCCGGGCGCGGCAGGTGGCGGTCGGCGCGGTCCAGCGGCATGTCGCCGTCAGGTCCGCGCCTTGGCCCGCGTCTTCGCCTCGCCCTCGCCCTCCTCGGCCACGGCGCGCACGCGCAGGCCGAAATAGATCAGCAGCGGCGCGGCGATGAAGGCCGAGGAGTAGACGCCGACGATGGCGCCGAACAGCATCGCCTGGACGAAGCTCTGGATCGCCTCCGGCCCGAAGAAGAACATGCCGAGCAGCGACAGGATGACGGTCGTCGAGGTGATGGCGGTGCGCGACAGCGTCGAGTTCATCGCGAGGTCGAGCAGCTCCTCCAGCGGCATCTTCTTGTAGCGCCGGAGCATCTCGCGAATGCGGTCGTAGATGACGACGGTGTCGTTGACCGAGAAGCCCATGATGGTGAGCACGGCGGCGACCGACGACAGGTCGAAGTCGATCTGCGTGACGCTGTAAAAGCCGATGGTCAGCACCACGTCGTGCAGGGTCGCGATGGTCGCCCCGACCGCGAACTCCCATTCGAAGCGGAACCACAGATAGATCAGGATCCCGATGATCGCCACCAGCATGCCGAGCACGCCGTTCTGGACGAGCTCGCCGGAGACGCGCGGCCCGACCACCTCGACGCGGCGGTAGTCGTAGCCGTCGCCGAGCGTGTCGCGGACCTTGCGGACCGCCGCCTGCTGGGCCTCGTCGCCGCCCGGCTGCTGGGCAAGCCTGATCAGCACGTCGGAGGGCGCGCCGAACCGCTGGAGCTGCACCTCGCCGAGGTCGAGCGCCGTGAGCTTCGAGCGGATGTCGCCGAGATCGGCCGTCGCGCCGTTCTTGGCCTGGATCTCGATAAGGGTGCCGCCCCGGAAGTCGATGCCGAAGTTCAGCCCGACCGTGAAGAACAGCGCGATGGCGAGGAGCGACAGGAAGCCCGACAGCGGAAACGTGATCCGCCGCCACTTCATGAACGGCAGGTTGGTATCGTCGGGAACGAGGCGCAGAAGCTTCACGAGGGGCTCCGGACGGTCAGATCGGGACGGCGGCGGGCCGCGTCATCCGCACCCAGAAGGCCACGATCAGCCGCGACAGCGTGAAGGCCGTGAACACCGTGGTGAAGATGCCGATGATCAGGGTGAGGGCGAATCCGCGGACCGGTCCCGAGCCGAGGAAGAACAGCACCACGGCGGCGATCAGGGTCGTGATGTTGGCGTCCAGGATGGTGGCCAGCGCCCGCGAGAAGCCGGCGTCGATGGCGTTGATGGCGGAGCGGCCGCCCCGCGCCTCCTCGCGCATGCGCTCGTAGATCAGCACGTTGGCGTCGACCGCCATGCCGACCGTGAGCACGATGCCGGCGATGCCGGGCAGCGTCAAAGTGGCGTTGAGAAGCGACAGGATGCCGAAGATCATCGCCACGTTGATGGCGACCGCGATGTTGGCGAACAGCCCGAGCATGCCGTAGGTGGCGAGGATGTAGACCACCACCAGGCCGGAGCCGACATAGGCGGCGATCTTGCCCTTCTCGATCGAATCCTGGCCGAGGCCGGCGCCGACGGTGCGCTCCTCGACGATGGTCAGCGGCGCCGGCAGGGCGCCGGCGCGCAGCAGGATGGCGAGATCGTTGGCGCTCTCGACCGTGAAGTTGCCGGAGATCTGCCCCGAGCCGCCGAGAATCGGCTCGCGGATCACCGGGGCCGAGATCACCTCGTTGTCGAGCACGATGGCGAACGGACGGCCGACATTCTCCTGGGTGGTCTGGGCGAAGCGGCGGGCGCCGTTCGTGTTGAAGCGGAACGAGACGATCGGCTCGCTGGTGCGGTTGTCGAAGCCGGGCTGGGCATCGGTGAGATCCTCGCCCGACACCATGATCCGCTTCTCGACCAGGATCGGGGTGCGCTGGCCGCCGCGGCCTTCGTAGAGCAGCTCGTCGTCGGGCGGCACCCGGCCGGTCTGCGCCGCGTCGGCGGCGCTGTTGTTCATGTCGACCAGCCGGAAGGTGAGCTTCGCGGTCTTGCCGAGCAGATCCTTGAGGCGCGAGGGATCCTGCAGGCCGGGCACCTGGACCAGGATGCGGTCGATGCCCTGGCGCTGGATCGACGGCTCGACGGTGCCGAGCTCGTTGACGCGGCGCTCGATGATCTGGATCGACTGCTCGACCGACTGGCGGATGCGCTCCGTCATGGCAGCCTGGGTGACGGTCAGCCGGATGACGCCATTGCCCTGGTCGGCGATGTCGACGGAGCGCTGGCCGCTGCCGCCGAGGATCCCGCCGAGCGGCTGCGACAGCTCGCGCAGCTTGGTCAGCGCCTGCGGCACGTCGGCCACCTCGCGGACCCGGACCTCGACCGTGTCGCCGCGCGCGGTCAGGCCGGTGTAGCCGATCTTGGCGTCGCGCAGCGCGCGCCGCACGTCGTCGCGCAGGTTCTCGACCTTCTCGCGACGCACCGCGTTCGAATCGACCTCGAGCAGGATGTGCGAGCCGCCCTGCAGATCGAGGCCGAGCACGACGTGGCGCTGCGCCCATTTGGGCCACTTGTCGACGACGCTGTCGGGCAGGAAGTTCGGCACCGCGAAGAGGCAGACCAGCAACGTCCCGAGCAGGATGGCGGTCGCCTTCCACCGCGAAAAATAAAGCATGAGCCTCGAGTTCCCGATTGGCGCGCCGACGGGCGCGAACGGCGTGGCGGACGAAGACGTGGCGGACGGCGTGAGAAGGGCGACCTGTTGGGCGCCCGGCCGCCGTGACCGCCGCGGTCAGCTCGTCTTGACCACCTCGTCCTTCACGGGCTCGCCCTTGGCCCGGACCTCCGCCACCATGGCGCGGATCTGGCGCGCCCGGACGCCGTCCGCAAGCTCGATCTCGATCTCGTTGTCGTCGATCACCTTGGTGACCTTGGCGACGATGCCGCCCGAGGTGACGACGCTGTCGCCGCGACGGACGTTCTTGATCATCTCCTGGTGCTGCTTAGCGCGCTTCTGCTGCGGCCGCAGGATGAGGAAATACATGATCACGAAGATGAGGATGAACGGCAGCAGCGACATCACCATCTCGGTGCCGCTCGTCGCTGCGGCGGCCTGGGCATGGGCGGGCGTCACGAACATCGACTGGTGCTCCTTCGGAAAGCGGGCAGCCCCGGAGGCCCGGTGGTCTGCGCGGGCCGGGGCGAAAAACCGCCGGGACTATACCGGGGGGGCTGTCGATTGCAACGGCGCGTCACGGGTCTTCCTGTCGCGGCAGCGAGTTGCATCGAGCCCTGCGCCGCACGCAGAGCCGGGGCGCGGCCCGCCTTGCGGCGGCGCCCGCCCCCCGGTATGGGGAACCCCCTGGAGCCGGACGCCATGCATCGACCTGCCGATCAGCCTGCCGATCAGCCTGCCACCCCTGCCCTCACCGCTTCCCCGACCACCCGGGACGCCCTGCTGGAGCGCATCGCCGCCGCCCTGGAGCGGCTGGCGCCGCCCGCCCCCTCGGCGCCCGACATGAGCGTCGCCGACGCCTTCGTGTGGCAGCCGGAGGGACGCCGCCTCGCCCCGGTGCCGCACGTCAACCGGGTGGACATGTCGCTTCTGTGCGGCATCGACAGCGTCCGCGATCAGCTGCTCGCCAACACCGAGCGCTTCGCACGCGGCCTGCCGGCCAACAACGCGCTCCTGTGGGGCGCCCGCGGCATGGGCAAGTCGTCGCTGGTCAAGGCCGTCCACGCCGGAGTCAACGCGGCGCTCGGCGCCAAGGCGGGCACGCTGAAGCTGATCGAGATCCACCGCGAGGACATCGAGAGCCTGCCCGACCTGATGGGCATCCTGCGCGGCGCGCCCGCATGCCGGTTCATCGTGTTCTGCGACGACCTCTCCTTCGACGCCGCGGACACCTCCTACAAGTCGCTCAAGGCCGTGCTCGAGGGCGGCATCGAGGGCCGGCCCGAGAACGTCATCCTCTACGCGACCTCCAACCGCCGGCACTTGCTGCCGCGCGACATGATGGAGAACGAGCGCGCCACCGCGATCAATCCGGGCGAGGCGATCGAGGAGAAGGTGTCGCTGTCGGACCGCTTCGGCCTATGGCTCGGCTTCCACCGCTGCAGCCAGGACGAGTATCTCGCCATGGTGAAGGGCTACGTCGACCATCACAAGATTCCGATCGACGCCGACGCGCTGCGCCGCGAAGCGCTCGAATGGGCGACGACACGCGGCTCGCGCTCCGGGCGCGTCGCTTGGCAGTTCATCCAGGATCTGGCCGGCCGCCTCGAGGTGACGCTGAGCGAGGCGTGACACTGAGCGAGGCGTGACGCTGAGCCAGTCGTGCGGGGGGTTCCCTCTCCCCGCCTGCGGGGCGAGGTTCAAAAACGCCGATGCCCGGCGCTGGGCCGGGCATCGCAGTGATGACTCTCGATTTCGGTCGAACCGCCCGGCTCACGCGCCGGGCAGATGCGGCATCGGGTCGACGGGCGCCGAGCCCTTGCGGATCTCGAAGTGGAGCTGCGGCGCCGAGACCGAGCCGGTCTGGCCCGACTTGGCGATCACCTGGCCGCGCCGCACCTGGTCGTTGCGCTTCACCATCAGCTCGCTGTTGTGGGCGTAGGCGGTGACGAAGCCGTTGGCGTGGCGGATCAGCACGAGATTGCCGTAGCCCTTCAGCTCGCTGCCCGCATAGGCGACGATGCCGTCCTCGGCGGCCCGCACCGCGGTGCCCTCCGGCACGGCGAGATTGATGCCGTCGTTCTGCTGGCCGTTGGTCTTGCCGAACCCGGCGATCACCCGGCCCTTCACGGGCCAGCGGAACGACAGGGCGCCGTTGCGCGCGTCGCGATCGTCGTCGGCCGGCGGATCGGCGACCGTGGTGCGATGGACCGAGGCGGTCGCGGGCGGATCGAGCGAGGCGAGCTTGGTCTGCTGCGGGGCCGGTGCCGGCGGCGGTGCGGCCTGCGGTGCCGTGGCGGTGCGGACCGGCGCGGGCGCCGGCGCGACCGGCGCCTGGGCGACGGGAGCGGGGGCCGCGGCCGGCTGCGGCGGCACGAAGGCGGTGCGGCCGCCGCGCCCCGGGATCACCAAACGGTCGCCGAGCTTGAGCATGGCGTGCGGCTGGATGTTGTTGGCCGCGGCGAGATCGCCGATCTTCACCTGATAGCGCTTCGAGATGCCGATCATCGTGTCGCCCGGACCGACGACATGGACCGTGCCGGCGGCGGTGCGCGGGCCGGCCGCCGACACCGGCTGCACGGCCGGCGGCGCCGCCGGGCCCGGAGCGGGTGCCGCGGCGGCCGTCGACGGCCCGGCGTAGCGCGGGATCACCAGCCGGCGGCCGGCATGCAGCGTGGCGGTCGGCGCGAGGCCGTTCGCCTCGGCGATGACGTTGGCCGGCACGCCGTAGCGCTTCGACAGCGAGCCGAAGGAATCACCCGGCGCCACCGTGACGGGGGTGCCGCCCTCCCACTGCCAACCAGGCGCCGCCGCGGTCATCGGCTTCGCCGTCTGCAGGCGTGGCACGGCGCCGGTGATGTCGGCCGAGGCGACCCGTTCATAGGCGGGCTTCGGCGCCGCGGCTTGCGGCCCTGGCTGATAGGATCCGAGCCCGCGCCCGCCCCCGGCGACACCGCCCCCGGCGACGGACCCGTGATGCGAGGCCGGCGGCGCCCCGTAGGAGACGGGTGCTCCATAAGATGCGTAACTCGGGGCCGGCGCCGAAGGCGGCGGCAGCGGCTGGGCCGCAACGGGCTGCCCGAGCGGCCGCGAATCGACGCGCCCAACCGGGGCACCCTGCCCGCCCGGCACCGAGCCGGTGGTCTCGTAGGACGGACGGCCACCGCCCGCGTAAGGATTCTGGAGGGGGCTTTCCGCGAGCCGCGTCGAGTCGGTGCTGCAGTTCGCCACGCCGAAGCCGACCATGAGCAGGACCAACACCCGCGACACGCAGTACGGGCTCGACGACTCGACGATCGTACGCATCGGCTCACTCACTCTACGCGACGGACACACACACGCGACGGACACACACGGAGACAGGCCCGAGTTAAGCACCGAGCGAGTAAAGATTGATTTAACCCTCGCGCCTCCGGAAAGACGTTTCCTTTACGATTACAATGGAACTTTGCATTGTCGCGCCCGTATCTTGGCGGTCGCGGAGCGATGTCGGGAGCGGATTGGCCCGGAACCTTGTTCTTCTTTTGTTCTTCTGGGCGTTAACTGTGCCGACACATTGATGCAACCCGTGGCGTCACGCCTTCAGGCGATAGCCGGTGCGGAAGATCCACGCGATGGTTGCGAGGCAGGCGCCGAGGAAGACGAGCGTCATCGCCAGGCTGATGCCGACATGCACGTCGGCGGTCTCGAAGAAGGCCCAGCGGAACCCCGAGATCAGGTACACGACGGGGTTGAACAGCGCCACCGTCTGCCATGCAGGCGGGAGCACCGAGATCGAGTAGAACGTGCCGCCCAGGAAGGTGAGCGGCGTGATGACGAGCAGCGGCACCAGCTGGAGCTTCTCGAAGCCGTCGGCCCAGATGCCGATGATGAAGCCGAGCAGGCTGAACGTCACCGCGGTCAGCACCAGGAAGACGAGCATCCACACCGGATGCGCGATCTGCAGTGGGACGAACAGCCCAGCCGTGGCGAGCACGATCAGGCCGAGGATGATCGACTTGGTGGCGGCCGCCCCGACATAGCCGAGCACGATCTCGCCATAGGACACCGGGGCCGAGAGGATCTCGTAGATGGTCCCGGTGAAGCGCGGGAAGTAGATGCCGAACGAGGCGTTGGCGACGCTCTGGGTGAGCAACAGGAGCATGATCAGCCCGGGGACGATGAAGGCGCCGTACGGCACCCCCTCGATTTCGGTGATGCGGGAGCCGATCGCCGCGCCGAACACGACGAAGTAGAGCGAGGTGGACAGCACCGGCGACACGATGCTCTGCAGGAGCGTGCGCCCGGTGCGGGACATCTCGAACACGTAGATGGCCTGCACCGCCCGGAAATTAGTGATCATCGGCGCTGCCTCACGAGATCGACGAAGATGTCCTCGAGCGAGCTCTGGGTGGTGACGAGGTCGTGGAAGCCGATCCCCGCCTCCGCCAGATCCTGCAGGAGCCGGGTGATGCCGGTGCGCTCGCCCTTGGTGTCGTAGGCATAGACCAGCGCCCTGCCCTCGTCGGCGAGCGTCAGGCCGTAGCCGGCGAGCGCCTCGGGCACCGCGTCGAGCCGGTCGTTGAGCAGCACGGTGAGCTGCTTCTTGCCGAGCTCGCGCATCAGCGTCGCCTTCTCCTCGACCAGCACGATCTCGCCGTGGTTGATGACGCCGATGCGGTCGGCCATCTCCTCGGCTTCCTCGATGTAGTGGGTGGTCAGGATGATGGTGACGCCGGAGGCGCGCAGCGTCCGCACCACCTCCCACATGTCCTTGCGCAGCTCGACGTCGACACCGGCGGTCGGCTCGTCGAGGAACAGGATGCGGGGCTCGTGCGACAGCGCCTTGGCAATCAGCACCCGGCGCTTCATGCCGCCCGACAGCGTCATGATCTTGCTGTCGCGCTTCTCCCACAGCGAGAGATCGCGCAGCACCTTCTCGATATGGGCCGGGTTCCTCGGCTTGCCGAACAGGCCGCGGCTGAACGACACCGTGTCCCACACGCTCTCGAAGGCGTCGGTGGTCAGCTCCTGCGGGACGAGGCCGATCAGCGACCGCGCCGCGCGAAAGTCCGTGACGATGTCGTGCCCGTCGACCCTGACGCTGCCGGTCGAGGCCCGCACGATGCCGCAGACGATCGAGATCAGCGTCGTCTTGCCGGCGCCGTTCGGGCCGAGCAGCGCGAAGATCTCGCCGCGCATGATGTCGAGGTCGATCGTCTTCAGCGCCTGGAAGCCGGACGCGTAGGTCTTGGTCAGGCCCTCGATCGAGATGACGGGCGACAGCGGCGGTGACATTGGAGGCACGGGCTCCGGCCGGACGGGGGACGACGGCGCGGCACGGCCGCCGGCGACATATCGGCACGCCCCCACGCCGCGGCAACCCCGAGCGGAGCGGCCATGCCGAGGTGTGGCCGCCGGGTGACAGCCGCGGCCTTCCGCCCGTGCCCGGACTCGTGTCCCGGGTGCGGCGCATCGCGCCGTGACCCGGGACCCAGGGCGATCGAACGAGGCAGTGCCGTGCCGCCCCTGGGTCCCGGCTCGGCGGCACATCGGGCCTGCGGCCCGACATGCCTTGTCCGGGACACGCTACAGCTCCCGTGCCTTGCCGGGCAGCAGCGGCACGAAGCGGACGCCGATGAAGTTTTCGCGGAAGAGGCCGCTCGGCGTCTTGGTCAGCCGCACGATGATCTGGGCGCCGTCCTGCGGCCCGAGCGGCAGCACCATGACGCCGCCGTCGGCGAGCTGCTCGACGAGCGCGCGCGGAATCGATTCGGCCGCCGCCGTCACGATGATGCGATCGTAGGGCGCCTCGTCCGGCACGCCGGCGAGCCCGTCGCCGATCACCACCGCGATGTTGTCGTAGCCGAGCGCAGCGAACCTCTCCCGCGCCTGCTCGGCCAACGTCCGGTACCGCTCGATCGTCACCACCCGGGCGACGAGCCGCGACAGCACCGCCGCCTGATAGCCCGAGCCGGTGCCGACCTCGAGCACCTTGTGCTCGGGCGCGAGCGAGAGCCGCTCGGTCATGTAGGCGACCACGTAGGGCTGGCTGATCGTCTGGCCGCAGTCGATCGGCATCGCGTGGTCCGCATAGGCGACCGCGGCGTCCTCGGCCCGCACGAAATGTTCGCGAGGCACCTCTTCCATGGCGCGCAGCACGGCCGGATCGGCGATGCCGCGGCGGCGCAGACCGAGCAGAAACTCCATCGGGCCGATCCTCCGATCGGCGACACTCGTCATCGCACTCGCGTTCCTTCGGACGCCCGGACGCAGCACACGGGACTCGCGGCCCTTCGCCCCGCAGGCAGGTGCGGGGTTGCGGCCACCCCCAATTTGCCCCATTCACGCCTTACCAACCATAGCACCTGCGCTAGCCTGGGCAGGTTACGAAATTCTCATCCACGAGGAACCAATCGCGCCGGCGCGGATTGGTTCTCGGGTTTGTTCGTTCGATTCATCGGACGGTGCGTGACTGCCTTCCGGTGGATCGCTTTGGAGCGCGCTCTCCAGCGCACTCCAGGACCACGACGACTCGTGTGAAGACGACTCGCGTACAGACGACTCGCGTACAGACGACGCGCGCGAAAAAAGTTCGCACGACACGGTCCGTCCGACGGGACGGGGCGCATCACAGGACGGAGCAACAATGGACAAGGCTGACGCGGCCGCCGATTCGAAGAACATCCTCGTCGTCGAGGACGAGATCATGATCCGGATGCTGCTCGAGGACATGCTCGGCGATCTCGGATACACGGTCGCCGGCGCGGTCGGCCGGATCGACGACGCGATCAAGCTCGCCAGGACCGGCGACTTCGACATGGCGATCCTCGACGTCAACCTCGCCGGCCAGACCGTCAGCCCGGTCGCCGAGATTCTCGAGGAGCGCGGCCTGCCCTTCGTGTTCGCCACCGGCTACGGCGAGCGCGGCTTGCCCGAGAAGTTCATGAACCGCCCCACCCTGCAGAAGCCCTTCCAACAGGACAATCTCAGCAAGATCCTCTCGCAGGCCTTCGAGCGCGCCGCCGTGGTGTGACGACGGCGAATGGCGAGTAGCGAATGGAAAAACGGGGCGCTACGGCGCCTCGTTTGCTTTCCGACGTCGCGCCGAAGGGTTCGGACGTGGCGGCCTGCGTTCCCTCCTCCCTTGTGGGGGAGGGACAGGGAGGGGGGGTGAGCCGCGGGCTCGGAGATCGTGGCTCACCCCCCTCTCCACCTCTCCCCCACAAGGGGGGAGAGAGCAGTCCGAGGCTGCCGCTGCCGAAGTGCCTAGCAAGCACTGCTGGTCACGAAAACACCTGCGCCAGCTTGGTCATGAACGGCTCGTCGGTCATGTCGAGGCGGAGCGGCGTGACGGTGATGCGCTTGTCGGCGAGGCCGGCGAGGTCGGTGCCGCGGCCGGGCGGGTTCTTCTTCACCCGGTCGAAGGCGATCCAGAAATACGGGTTGCCGCGGCCGTCGTAGCGCGGGTCGATCTTCAGCCAGTCGATGTCGCGCTTGCCCTGGCTCGACACCGCGACGCCCTTCACATCGTCCGGCCGGCAGTCCGGGAAGTTGATGTTGATCAGCACGTCACGCGGGATGCCGGTGTCGATCACCTTGCGGATCAGCGCGGGCGCATGGCGCAAGCCGGTGTCCCAGTGCGGCTTCTGCTTGCTCTCGGCGCCGTAGGACTGCGACAGCGCGACCGACGGGATGCCGAGGATCGTGCCCTCGATGGCGCCCGCGATGGTGCCCGAATAGGTGACGTCCTCGGCGACGTTCGAGCCGCGGTTGACGCCGGAGAGCACGAGGTCGGGCCGCTTGTCGCCAAGGATGTGGCGCACGCCCATGATCACGCAGTCGGTCGGCGTGCCCTTGACGGCGAAGCGGCGGTCCTCGATGGCGCGCAGCCGCAGCGGATCGTTGAGCGACAGCGAATGCGAGACGCCCGACTGGTCGAACTCGGGCGCGACGATCCACACGTCGTCCGAGAGGGCGCGGGCGATCTCGACGCAGACGTCGAGCCCCGGCGCGTGAATGCCGTCGTCGTTGGTGACCAGGATGCGCACGGATCGGTTCTCGATGTTGGCGAAGAGCGAGTAGCGAGTAGCGAATAGCGAATAGCGGATGGTGAGCAGCGATCAGCGAATTGCGAATAGCGAACAGTGGGTCCGAGAGCGTGAGCCTCCGCTCCGTCGCACCGTCTCGCCCCTCATGGTGAGGAGCGGCCGCAGGCCGCGTCTCGAACCATGTGGCCACTCGTCGTGGAGCCGCCCTCGCCCTTCGAGACGGCCGCTGCGCGGCCTCCTCCGGACGAGGTCGGAGGACACCCCGTTCCCTACTCGCTATTCGCCATTCGCTACTCGCTTCTGATTTCCTTCAACCCGCCCATATAGGGCTCCAGCACCTCGGGCACGGCGATCGCGCCGTCGGCCTGCTGGTAGTTCTCCATCACGGCGATCATGGCGCGGCCGACGGCGACGCCCGAGCCGTTGAGGGTGTGGACCGGACGCACCGCGCGGCCCTCGGCGGTGCGATAGCGCGCGCTCATGCGGCGCGCCTGAAAGTCGCCGCACACCGAGCAGGAGGAGATTTCGCGGAACATCCCCTGCCCCGGCAGCCACACCTCGATGTCGTAGGTTTTTTGGGACGCGAAGCCCATGTCGCCCGTGCACAGCGTCACCACGCGGTAGTGCAGGCCGAGCCGGCGCAGCACTTCTTCCGCGCAGGCGAGCATGCGCTCGTGCTCTTCGAGACTCTTCTCCGGCGTCGTGATGGAGACGAGCTCGACCTTGTAGAACTGATGCTGGCGGATCATGCCGCGCGTGTCGCGCCCCGCCGCCCCCGCCTCGGCCCGGAAGCAATACGTGCCGGCCGTGAGCCGCAGCGGCAGCTCGGCTTCCTCGACGATCTGCTCGCGGACGAGATTGGTCAGCGGGACTTCGGCGGTGGGGATGAGCCAACGACGATTTGCTCCGACGCCGAGAGCGTCGTCGGAGGTATGCCCAGGCTCGGTGATCGCCCGAAGCCCTTCTCCGGAAACGGCGGCGAACTGATCATCCAAGAACTTCGGCAGTTGCGCCGTGCCGAACATGGCGTCGTCGCGCACCAGGAGCGGCGGCGACACCTCGGTGTAACCGTGCTCGGTGGTGTGGAGGTCGAGCATGAACTGAGCGAGCGCGCGTTCGAGCCGCGCGAGCTTGCTCTTCAGCACGACGAAGCGGGCGCCGGACATCCGCGACGCCGCCTCGAAATCCATCTGCTTCAGGCCTTCACCGAGCTCGAAATGCTGGCGCGGCGTGAAGCTCAGCACCGGCGGCGCCCCGAAGCGGTGATGCTCGACATTGCCGTGCTCGTCGGCGCCGTCCGGCACCGCGTCGAGCGGCGTGTTCGGGATTTTTGCCAGCGCCTCGTCGAGCGCCGCGCTCGCCGCCTTCTCCTCGGCCTCCATGGCCGGGATCGAGGCCTTCAGCCCCGCGACCTCGTCCATCAGGGCTTTTGCCGCGGCCTCGTCCTTCCTCTTCTTCGCCTCGCCGATCTCCTTCGACGCCGCGTTGCGACGCGCCTGCGCGGCCTCCAGGGCCTGGATGGCGGCGCGGCGGCGGTCGTCGAGCGCGAACAGCTCGGCCGACAGCGGCGCCAGGTTCCGGCGCTGCAGGCCGCGATCGAAAGTCTCGCGGTTCTCGCGGATCCACTTGATGTCGTACATGGGACGGGCTCTGGCGGCGTGCGTGACAACGGCGACGGAATCGATGGGCCCTTATAGCACCGTCGTCGCGACCACGCGGCGACGATGCGGGCGGGCCGCCCGGTCGGAACGGTGGCCCCGAACCGGTCAGCCGGTGGGCGACGAGGCGGCCGGCGGGGAGCCGGCGTCGGCGGCGGCTTTCGCCTTCTCGTCCTTCGCCTTGGTCTCGACGAAGCGGACCGAGTGGATCGCGGCCTCGTAGAGGATCATCAGAGGGACGGCGAGCGAGAGCTGCGAGATCACGTCGGGTGGGGTCAGCACCGCGGCGATCACGAAGGCGCCGACGATGAAGTAGCGGCGCTTGGCCTTGAGCATCGCGGAATCGACGATGCCGATGCGGCCGAGCAGCGTCAGGATCACGGGCAGCTGGAACGCCACCCCGAAGGCGAGCACCAGGCTCATCATCAGGCCGAGATACTCGCCGACCTTGGGCAGCAGCGCGATGTCGGCGGTCTCGCCGCCGCCGAGCTGCTGCATGCCGAGCGAGAAGCGCACCAGCATCGGCATCACGAGGAAATAGACCACCATGGCGCCGAGAAAAAAGAAGATCGGGGTCGCCACCAGGTAGGGCAGGAAGGCGTTGCGCTCGTGCCGGTAGAGGCCGGGCGCGACGAACATGTAGATCTGCGTCGCGATCACCGGGAAGGCGAGGAAGACGGCGCCGAACATCGCGAGCTTGAGCTGGGTGACGAAGTACTCCAGCAGCGCCGTGTAGATGAACTTGGAGTTCTCCGGCCCTGCGACCCACACGAAGGGCCACACCAGCACGTTGTAGATCTGCTTGGCGAAGGCGAAGCAGAGGATGAACATGATCGCGAAGGCGATGAGCGACTTGATGAGCCGCGAGCGCAGCTCGATCAGGTGGTCCATCAACGGCGCCTTGGTCGCCTCGATGTCCTCGTGGGTCATGCCGGGCGGTCCTTGGTCGGCGCGGCCTCGCCCACCGTCTCGGCCACCGTCTCGACGGGTGCGGGCACCGGCGTGGCCGCCGGGGGCACTTCGGCCGGAGCCACGGCGGCGCCGGCCACCGGCTCGGTGCTCGGCGTCGTGACGGGCGCTTCGGGGACGGGCGATTCGACCGCAGCGGCCGGCGCGACACCCTCGGGCGCCGGCAGCGGCTCGGCCGTCACGGCCGGCGTGTCGGGCGACGCCGTTGTATCAGCCGGTGGCGTGATCGGGGTGGGGGCGGCGATCGACTTCGCCGTCTCGGCGAGCGGGTCGTAGGTGGCGATGCTGCGGGCGGCGTCGTTGAGCTCGTCGACCTGCTTCTTCAGGTCGGCCATCTCGGCCTCGCGCAGCGCCTCCTGGAACTGGCCCTGGAACTCGGCCGCCATGCGACGCATCTTCCCGGTCCATTGGCCGACGGCGCGCAGCACGCCCGGCAGCTCCTTCGGGCCGATCGCGATCAGCGCGACCACGCCGATGAGCAGGAGCTCGCTCCACCCGATATCGAACATCGTGGCTCCGAGGGTGCCGCCCGCCCGTGACGGTGCGGCCCCCGCAATGGCCGGTCGTCCGCCGGCGCGACGCCAAGCGGTTTGCCGCAGATCGGGGACGGGTTCAAGCGCGACCGCGGGGGCACCGCGCGGCGCGGCGATCGTCGCGGCGCCGCTGGCGCGGGGGACAGCCGGGACGGCCGGCCGGCGATCAGCCGGCCTTGTGGGTCTCGGCCTGCGGCTGCTGGACGGACTGCGACGGCGCCGTGGTCGGCTGGTGGTCGATCGTCCGCACCGGCTCGGCCGGCTTGGCCGGCTCGACCTTGGCGGTGTCGTCCTCGGACATGCCCTTCTTGAAGGCTTTGATGCCCTGCGCGACGTCGCCCATCATCTCGGAGATCTTGCCGCGGCCGAACAGCAGCAGCACGACGCCGAGGACGATGATCCAGTGCCAGATGCTCATTGAACCCATCGCGTTACCCTCCAACCGACGGGCCGCGATCCGGGCTCGCCTTCGGTTTTGTCGTGAACCTAGGCGGTCGACCCGACGAAGACAAGGACCGCCCGCGCGTCGATTGCGCACGCCGTGAAAGAGAGTTGATGCGCTTCGGAAGGAAGCAACCGGCGACCGCCCGCCGTCGCCTTCTCCGTCATGGCCGGGCTCGTCCCGGCCATCCACGACCTTGCACGCGGCGGGACAGCAACGACGTGGATGCCCGCGACGAGCGCGGGCATGACGGCGGAGGAGGTCGCCTCACTCCCCCTCTTCGCGCGCCTCCGGATCGTGCGACACCTCGGGCGCCGACATTGCGTCCGGCTCCTCGCCCGCCTGCTCGCCGGCCGTCGCTCCGCCTTCGCCGGCTTCGCCAAAACTCTCGCCGGCCGGGGCGTCCTCCACCCGGGGGGCCAGGCCGAGGTCGAGCTCGACCGAGTCGATCGGGTCCTCGTCCTCGCGCAGCGCCGGATCGTCGGAGGGATTCGGCACGCCGAAGCCGGACGGGAGCTGGCCGTCGAACAGCCCCGCCCCCTTCAGCTCGTCGAGGCCCGGCAGGTCGCCGAGCTGCTCCAGGCCGAAATGCGAGAGGAAGTGGTCGGTGGTCCCGAAGGTGAGCGGGCGGCCCGGCGCCTTGCGGCGGCCGCGCGGGCGGATCCAGTCGGTCTCCAGGAGCACGTCGATGGTGCCCTTGGCGACCGCGACGCCGCGGATCTCCTCGATCTCGGCGCGCGTCACCGGCTGGTGATAGGCGATGATCGCCAGGGTCTCGACCGCGGCGCGTGACAGCTTCTTCGGCTCGCCGGCCTCGTGGGTGAGCAGCCAGGCGAGATCGTTCGCCGTGCGGAACGCCCATTTGGTGCCGATGCGCACCAGGTTGACGCCGCGCGGCGCGTATTCGAGCTGCAGCCGCTTGAGGCCACCCTTCACGTCGGTGCCGGCCGGCAGGCGCTTGGCGAGCGCCTTCTCCTCGACCGGCTCGGACGCCGCGAACAGGAGCGCCTCCAGCAGGCGCAGCTCGTCCGGCCGGGTCTCCGGCCCTTGATCAGCCCCCTGCTCCGCCGTCTCGGTGACCGTCAGCTCGGTCTCGGCGACCTCCGCGACGGCCTGCGTCTCGGCCCCGGTCCCGACCGGGGTCTCGACCGTCACCTCGGGCTCGGTCGCGACGACGGCTTCGGCGACAGCGTCGTCGCGTGCCTCCTCGTTCGCCTCGTGGGTGGGTTCGTCGAGCCCCTCGGCGGTCGCGGGCTCGGCCTCGGCCGTGACCGCCTCATCGGCGGCTGGTTCGTCGGCAGCCACCGCGTCGGACACGCGCTCGTCGGCCAAGGCCTCGTCGACCACGGCGTCCTCGGCCGCCGGCTCGGCCGCAGTCGGCACAACGGCCTCGCTCGCGGCCTCACGCGGCGTCTCGGCCTTGCGGCCACGGCGCTTCCGGACCTCCCCGCGGCCGGGCTCGTTCTCGGGGATCATGGTCGCCTCTTCGGCCAGTTTCGCAATCCGCCATCCGTCGCGGCTCATCTCGGGCATCCCCTCGTCACTGGACCGGCTCGTCCGCCGCGGACGGCGGCGGCGGCGAGTCGTCGTCTCGTCCCATCGGTTCCCCGACGGTCACTTCGGCAGGCACGTCGTCGGTGGCGTCGGCAGCCACCTCGGCGGCCATTTGAGGGGCCCCGACGTGCTTGCGGATATAGATCGGCGCGAATGCGGTCGGCTGATGGACGTCCATGACGCCCTCGCGCACCAGCTCCAAAAGCGCCGCGAGGCTGGAGGCGTAGACGGTCGAGCGCATCGACGGCTCGACCGCGTAGGTCACCAGGTAGCCGTCCAGCACGCTCCAGTCGTCGGAGCCGACCGAGCCGAGCAGGCGCTGCAGGATCGAGCGGGCGTCGGCGAGCGACCAGACGTTGCGCTTCTTCATGCGCACATGCGACAGCGCCTGGCGCTGCCGCTGGCTCGCATAGGCCGACAGGAGATCGTAGAGCGTCGCCGACCATTCGGGCCGCTTGATCTCCTCGATCGGCTCGGGATCGCCGCGGCCGAACACCTCGCGGCCGAGCTGCGGGCGGGCCATCAGCTTCGCCGCCGCGTCGCGGATCGCCTCGAGCCGCTTCAGCCGCAACGCCAGGGCGGCGGCCATGTCGGAGGCGCTCACCCCTTCCGGCTCGTTGGTGCCGGCGGGCAGCAGGAGCCGCGACTTCAGGTAGGCCAGCCACGCCGCCATCACGAGATAGTCGGCGGCGAGCTCGAGCCTGAGCTTGCGCGCCTCCTCGATGAAGGCGAGGTACTGCTCGGCGAGCGCCAGGATCGAGATCTTGTGGAGGTCGACCTTCTGCTGGCGGGCGAGCGCGAGCAGCAGGTCGAGCGGACCTTCGAAGCCCTCGACGTCGACGATCAGGGCCGGCTCGTCGGCCGCCCGATCGGCCTCGACCACCTCGGGCGGATACTGGGCCGGCGTCTCGCCGGCTGCCGAGGCTGCGGTCGCCGGAGCATCGGCCGGCGCGGCATCGGACGGCACCGCATCGGACGGGTCCGCGACAGCCGGGTCCGCGACAGCCGGGTCCACGGCAGACGACTCCACGGCGGAGGGGTTTGGAACGGACGCGTCCGTCGGCGCCGGGTCCATGGCGGAGCCGGTCGGATCGATACCGTCGTCGGGGCCGATGTCGTCTTGGCCGGACTGCTCGGTCATGCCTTCAGGTCACCCAGCGGCTCAGGAAGCGGCGATCATACGGGAAAAGGCGGCCCGCGCCTCGGCGAGGTCGATCCCGTCGGGTGGACGGCGGGCGGCGAGCGCCGCGGCGCAGCGCAGCGCCGCCGCCCCGGCGAGGTCCGGGCTCTCGGCGGCAACCTGCTCCATTTCCACGAGATTTCCATTGCAATGCAAGGCCAGGTCGCAGCCCGCCGCGAGCGCCGCGCGGGTGCGCTCCGCGAGGCTGCCGGACAGCGCCCCCATGGAGAGATCGTCGGTCATCAGCGCCCCGGAAAAGCCGATCGCGCCGCGAATCACCTCGCCGACGATGGTCGGCGACAGGGTCGCGGGCCGGTCCGGATCGAGCGCCGTGTAGACGACATGGGCCGTCATCCCGAACGGCAGGCCGGCCAGCGGCCGGAAGGCGGCGACGTCGGTCGCCTCGAGGGTCGCCCGGTCGGCCGCGACGACCGGCAGGGCCTTGTGGCTGTCGCAGGCGGCGCGCCCATGGCCCGGCATGTGCTTCACCACCGGCAGCACCCCGCCGGCCATCACCCCTTCGGCGGCGGCGGCGGCGAGCGCCGCGACGACGTCCGGGCTCGTCCCATAGGCGCGGTCGCCGATCACCGGGTCGCCCTCCGGGGCCGGCACATCGGCGACCGGCAGGCAGTCGACCGTGATGCCGAGGGAGAAAAGGTCGGCGGCGATCAGCCGGGCGCCGAGCCGAGCGGCGGCGAGGCCGGCCTGCGGATCGCGGGCGTGGAGGGCGCCGTACCAGGCTCCGGCCGGATAGGCCGGCCAGTGCGGCGGCCCGAGGCGCTGCACCCGGCCGCCCTCCTGGTCCACCAGGACGGTCGCCTCCGCCCCGACGGCGTCACGGAATTCGTCAACGAGCGCAGAGACCTGCGACGGAGCATCGACATTACGCTTGAACAGGATGAGGCCGAACGGCCGCGCCGTGCGGAGAAACTGCCGCTCGGCGTCGGTCAGGCGCAGGCCGGACACCCCGGTGATGAACGCACGAGCCGTCATGCCGCCGTTTATCCCGGTCCCGGGCGCCGAGGTCAAAGCGCGCGGGCCGTTCGGGTGCAGTTATCCCCCGCGAGGCGAGCCGTTCCGGGTCGAAGGGGCTCGCCAGCCACGGAGCCCCACCCCTCGTCCGCCCTCGTCCTGAGGAGGCTGCGGAGCAGCCGTCTCGAAGGGCGGGGGCGCCCCCGGCGGCCGGTGGCCACATGGTTCGAGACGCAGTCGTCCCGGTCGGCGACGGCCGACCGGGACGACTGTTCCTCAGCATCAGGAGAAACGAGGCTGCGATATCAGTTCTTCTGCACCAGGCAGTTGCCGCCGGCGGCCTTGAGGCTCTCGCAGAGCTGGATGGCCGAGTCGCGGCTGGCGAAGGGGCCGACCTGACTGCCGTAGTAGATGCCCTTGGCGCCGAGATCCTTCTTCTTCACCAGGACCTGACGGTCGGACAGCACCGACGGATACTTGGCCTGCATGGCCCGGAACGAGGCGCGCGCTTCCTCGGGCGTCTTCTGGGCGGAAAGCTGGACGACGTAGCCGCCGCTCTCGGCGGCACTCGGCACCGGCGTGGTCATCGCGGTGCGGGCGGGCGGCGCGGCGGGCGCGGCCTGCGGCGTGATCGCCATCGGCGCGTTCCCGGCCGGGGCGGCCTGGCGCGGCTGAGCCGGCGCGACGGGCGCCGCGGCGGCCGGGCGAGCCGGGGCGACCGGAGTCGCGGCCGGCGGTCGGCCCTGATTGGCCTCGCTCTCCGGCCGGATCGTGACGGTGCGGATGCGCTTCGGGTCGCCGGGCGCCGCCGACGGCACGGTCGCCGGCGCGCTCACCTGCGGCGGCAGGTTGGACGTCGCGTCGCCAGAGACGTCGCGGACCGCGACGGGCTGCTCCTCGCGCGGCACCAGCCGCTCGTTCTGGCCGCCGCCGACGCGCTCGTAGATCTGCTTGTCGCCGCCCTGGACCGCCGAGGCGATCTTCTTGGGCGAGGTGTCGGCCCGGACCACCGGCGGGCCACCGGCCTCCGATGGACCACCCTTCATGCTGCGCCAGCCATAGGCGCCGGCGGTGCCGACCACGGCGACCGCCAGGATGGCGGCGGCGACCATGAAGCCGCGGCGGCGCGACGGCGGCTCGGCGCGTGCGTCGTCCTCGGCCGGATAGCGGCCGTCATAGGCCGCGCCGTAATAGTCGCGATCGCGGGCCGGGTCGCGAGACGGATCGTAGGTCTCGCCAGCCTCGAAGGCGCCGTCGGCGGCCGGGGCGTAGCGCGGGTCGTATTCCAGCGCGTCCTCGCGGGTCATCGCGAGCGGCTCCGGCCGACCCGTGAACATCGGCTCGGCCGCCGCATAGCCGCCGTCGAGCGGACGGCCGTGCGGGTCGGCATAGCCGGCGTCCCAGGCCGGCTCGGCGGCCGGCGCGGGCGGCGGCGGCGGCGCAGCATCGCGCGATCGCGGGGCACGCCAGCCGGTCTCGGCGGCGCGCGGCTCCGGCGGAACCTCGGCGCGGGCGGTCAGCCACGCCGGCGGATCGCCGCGGCGCGGATCGGCGGCCGTCGCGCGCGGCGGCGGCGGCTCGGTGTAGCCGCTGTAGCGCTGGTCGGGATGGCGGGCGTCGGTGTCGAGCGACGGATCGGCGTAACGCGGCTCGCCGCCGCCGCGGGCGTAATCGGAGGGCGAGCGGCCGAAGCGCGGCTCCGGATAGCCGGGCTCGTAGGGAACTGGATCGGGCTGCGGCGGCTCGGGCGTGCGGGCCGCCGGCTCGCTGCGGCGGAGCGACGGGGCGGGACCGCGCTCGATGCGGCTCTCCACGCCGTCGCGGCTGTCACGACTCATGGGATCGCGGGTCGCTCCCTCGCGCGCGATGCCGTCGCGCATGCGGGAGACGCGGCTCGACGGCTCGTAGGCGACGGGCTCGTTCTGCCCGATCAGCCGGGCCAGTTCGACCAGCGGATCGGTCGCGGGATCGGTGCGCGGGGCCGCACGGGCAGCCGTCGCGCCAGGACCGTCGGTTCGCCGATATCGGTCTTCCGCCATGCCTGAAAGCTCACCGGTCGCGGCGCCACTCTTTCACTGCGGACGCGGCCGGATCACCGCAGTCCGTGCGCGCCGGCGAGGGTCACCGCATCTCGTCAGGCGCTTCGACCCCGAGCAGACCTAGCCCCACGGAGAGCACCGTGATCACACCTTGAACAAGCGCGAGACGGGCCGACGTCAGTGTTGGATCATCCTGGATAATGAACCGTAAATGTGGCGAGTCCTTGCCACCGCGCGTGTACTGGGCGTGGAAGTCGCTCGCCAGATCGTACAGGTAGAAGGCGATTCGGTGCGGCTCGTGCGCCGCCGCCGCCGCCTCCACCAGCCGCGGGAACTGGGCGATGGTGCGCATCAGCGCGATCTCGCCGGGATCGTCGAGCCGGTCGAGCGGGGCGCCGGCGAGCCACAGCTTGAGTGCCGCCGGCCCCTTCCAGTCCTCCGGCATGTCGGGCAGCGTGTCGCGCGCGTTGCGGAAGATCGAGCGGCCGCGGGCGTGGCCGTACTGGACGTAGAAGACCGGGTTGTCGCGCGACTGCTCGATCACCTTGGCGAGGTCGAAATCGAGCACGGCGTCGTTCTTGCGGTACAGCATCATGAACCGGACGGCGTCCTTGCCGACCTCGTCCACCACTTCACGAAGCGTCACGAAGTCCCCGGCCCGCTTCGACATTTTCACCGGCTGCCCGGCTCGCAACAGCTTCACGAGCTGGACGATCTTGACGTCCAGCGCGGCGCGGCCCTCGCTCACCGCCTTGACGGCCGCCTGCATGCGCTTGACGTAGCCGCCATGGTCGGCGCCCCACACGTCGATCAGGTCGTCGAAGCCGCGCAGGACCTTGTTCTTGTGATAGGCGATGTCGGAGGCGAAGTAAGTGTAGGAGCCGTCCGACTTCTTCAGCGGCCGGTCGATGTCGTCACCGAACTCGGTCGCCCGGAACAGCGTCTGCTCGCGGTCCTCCCAATCCTCGGGCGGCGCACCCTTGGGCGGCGGCAGCCGGCCCTCGTAGACCTTCCCCTCGGCCCGCAGCGCCGCGATGGTGGCGCCGACCTGATCGGTCGCGCCCTCGATCAGCGACCGCTCCGAGAAGAACACGTCGTGGCGGACGTTGAGGGCGGCGAGATCGTCGCGGATCATCGCCATCATCATGTCGATCGCGGTCTTGCGGACGACCGGCAGCCACTCGGCCTCCGGCTTGTCCTTGAGGTCCGGACCGAACCGGCGGGCCAGCGCCTGGCCGACCGGCACCAGATAGTCGCCCGGATAAAGGCCGTCCGGGATGGCGCCGATCTCCTCGCCGAGCGCCTCCAGGTAGCGCAGATAGGCCGAGCGGCCGAGCACGTCGACCTGGGCGCCGGCGTCGTTGATGTAGTACTCGCGCGTCACCCGCCGCCCGGCGAACTCGAGCAGGTTGGCGAGCGCGTCGCCGAACACGGCGCCGCGGCAGTGGCCGACATGCATCGGGCCGGTCGGGTTCGCGGAGACGTACTCGACGTTGACGGGCGCGCCGCCCGGCACGCCGCGAGCGTAGTCGGCGCCGGCCATCAGGGTCGCTTTGAGGGCGGCCCGCCAGACCTGCGGCTTCAGCGTCATGTTGATGAAGCCCGGCCCGGCGACGTCGACCGACTGGACCCAGTCGTCGCCGCGCAACGCCTCGGCAATTCTCTCGGCGAGATCGCGCGGCTTCTGCCCGGCGTCCTTGGCCAGCACCATGGCGGCGTTGGTCGCGAGGTCGCCGTGGCTCGCATCGCGCGGCGGCTCGACCAGCACGCGGCCGCGATCGAGCCCGGCCGGCAGCGCGCCCTTCGCGACGAGGGCGTCGAGCGCCGCCTGCACCCGGGCCAGGACGGCGGCGAAGACATGGCTGGTTTCTTTCGTCCTATCAAGCATTTTGGTTCTGTCCCGGGCGGAGCTGCGGGCCGCGGCCTAACGCAATTGCGGGGTCGAGTCAAAAAGCCGGCGATGCTCGGCGATCGCGTAGCGATCGGTCATGCCGGCGATGAAGTCGGCGATCCGGCGCGCCCGCGCGCCCGGCTCGTCCGGCAGATCGTGGCGCCATTCGGCCGGCAGGAGGTCGGGCGCGGCGACGTAGCGGCCGAACAGGTCGGCGAGCACGCCCTCGGCCGCCGTCATCACCTGCATGACCCTGGGATGCCGGTACATGTGGGTCCACAGGAAGGCTTTTATCGCCTTGTCGGCGGCCGCCATGGCGGCCGAGAATGCAACCAGCGGTGATTCGGCGGCCCGCACATCAGCCACCGAGGCCGGATCGAGGCTCGCAACCCGCCCGCGAGTCTCAGCCACGACGTCGACGATCATCACCGTGATGATCCGGCGGACCAGCTCGTGAACCAGACGAGCGGGATCGATGTTTTTGTGCTCCGCACAAATGTCCCCCACGATGTGCGCAATAAATTCGACCTCGGCCAGCGCGTCGAGCGTGAACAGGCCGGCCCGCAGGCCATCGTCGATGTCGTGGGCATCGTAGGCGATATCGTCCGCGATGGCGCCGACCTGGGCCTCCAGGCTGGGAAAGCTCGCCAAATCGAGATCGTGCCTCGCATCATAATCGCGGATCACCAGCGGCAGGGCCGATGCTGCGCCGCACAAAGTCTCGCCCGACTTTCGTCGCACGCGCGGACCGACCAGCGGGCCGTTGTGCTTCACCAGCCCCTCCAGCGTCTCCCACGTCAGGTTGAGTCCGTCGAAGGCCGGGTAGCGGCGCTCCAGCCGGGTCACCACGGCGAGCGTCTGGGCGTTGTGGTCGAAGCCGCCATGCGCCGCGAGGCAGCGGTCGAGCGCCCGCTCCCCGGCATGGCCGAACGGCGGATGGCCGAGGTCATGGGCGAGCGCGCAGGCCTCGGCGAGGTCCTCGTCGAGGCCGAGCTGGCGGGCGATCGAGCGCGCCACCTGGGTCACCTCGAGCGTGTGGGTGAGGCGCGTGCGGAAGTGGTCGCCCTCGTGATAGACGAACACCTGCGTCTTGTGGGCGAGCCGGCGGAACGCGGTCGAGTGGATCACCCGGTCGCAGTCGCGGCGGAAATCGCTGCGGCCCGGGCTGGGCGGCTCCGGATGGAGCCGCCCCCGGCCGGCCTTCGCGTCGGCCGCGAACGGCGCCCGCGCGCATGCGTCCTGAACCGCCATGACGGCCTTTCCGCTCCCCTACACATTGACCCCTGCCGGGGCAGCACTTACCTTTTTTGGGCCGGACCACGCAATTTCCGTCAACTGCGAAGGGCTTCCCGATGACCGATGCCGTCACCACGGACATCACCCTGACCGACAGCGCCGTCCGGCGCATCGGCGAGATTCTCGCGTCCGAGCCGGCCGGCGCGATGCTGCGGGTCAGTGTCGAGGGCGGCGGCTGCTCCGGCTTCCAGTACAAGTTCGATCTCGACCGCGAGAAGGCCGCGGACGACCTGGTGCTGGCCCGCGACGGGGCGACGGTGCTGATCGACCCGGTGTCGCAACAGTACATGGCCGGTGCCCAGATCGACTATGTCGACGACCTGATCGGCGCCGCCTTCAAGATCAAGAACCCGGTCGCCGCCGCCTCCTGCGGCTGCGGGACGAGCTTCTCGATCTGACGCCCGGCCCGCGCTCCGTCTCCTCGACGACCCCGGCCGACCGCCGGCCGACCTGCGGCTGCAGATTGTGCAGCGCTGCCCTGCGTAGGCCGCGCCCTCTGCTTCGCTGCCGCTTTACCTGATATTGGCGACCCCTTCTGTAACACGACGTCAGAAGCCATGGCGCGCCCGTGCGACGCGCCACAACCCCGGCCCTGCCATGCTCGACCGCCGCCGCGTTTGCTCGGCCCTCCTCGGGGCGGCAGCCGTCGTCGCGGCGTCGCCCGGGCGCGCCGACGACCTGCCGGCCGGTCCGGTGCGGATCATCGTGCCCGCGGTCGCCAGCGGCGGCACCGACATCCTGGCGCGCCTGATCGCCACCCGGCTGGCCGGGCTCTGGCGCCGCAGCGTCTCGGCCGAGAACGTGCCCGGAGCGTCCGGCGGGATCGCGGCCCGCACCGTCCTGCGGTCGCCGGCCGACGGCCGCACGCTCCTGATGGGATCGACCGGAACCCTGATGGCGGCCGCGAGCGGCGTCGACGGCGGGCTCGCCGCGGCGTTCCGCGTCACCGACCACTTCGCTCCGATCGCGCTCGTCGCCGCCCCGCCCTATGTGCTGACCCTCCACCCCGCCGTGAAGGCGACCACGGTCGAGTCGCTGATCCGGCTCGCCCGCGACCGCCTCGCGGCCGGTCGTCCGTTGCGCTACGGCTCGTCCGGATCGGGCGCCGCCTCGCATCTCACCGGGGTGATGTTCCAGCAGCAGGCCGGCGTGCTGCTCCAGCACGTTCCGCTGCTCGGCACCGGCGCCGCCATGCAGGAGCTGCTGGCCGCCCGGCTCGACCTTCTGTTCGCGCCGCCTCCGACCATCCGCGAGACCGTCGAGGACGGCCGCCTCATCGCCGTCGCGACGACCGGCAGGACGCGCTCGCCGAGCTTCCCGGCGCTGCCGACGATCGCCGAATCCGGCCTGCCGGATTTCGAGTCGGTCGGCTGGTTCGGGCTGCTCGCCCCGCGCGGCACGCCGGACGCGCTCGTCGCGCGCATCGCCGACGATGTCGGCAGCCTGCTCGCGCGCCCGGAGCTGCGCGACCGGCTGGCGGCGCTCGGCGCCGCGCCGCAGGCGACCTCGCCGGCGGCATTCGCCCGCTACATCGATGCCGACATCGCCAAGTGGACGGCATTGCTGATCAGCACCGGCGCGCTGCGCATCGACGTGCTGCCGCGCTGAGACGCTGAAACGAAGCTCAGCCGGCCACGACCTTGTCGCGGCCGCTGTTCTTGGCGACGTAGAGGGCTCGGTCCGCGGCCGCCACCAGCTCGGCCGGCGGGCCGTCCTCGGCCGTCACCGCGACGACCCCGAAGCTCGCCGTGACGGAGCGGACCTCGCCGCCGAGATCGAACGGCGTCGCGGCGACGGTCCGGCGCAGGCGCTCCGCTGCGGTGCGGACCGCCTCCGCCCCGACGCCGGGCAGCACCAGCAGGAACTCCTCGCCACCGTAGCGACCGATCAGATCGCCCTCGCGCAACGCCGCCGCCAGCCGGCGGGTGAACTCGACCAGCGCGGCGTCGCCGGCGGCGTGGCCGCACTGGTCGTTGATCGACTTGAAGCGGTCGATGTCGGCCATGACGATGCCGACCGTATCGCCGCGGCCGGCGTCGCGCAGCGCCGCGGCGAGCCGATCCATGATCGCACCGCGGTTGAGCGCGCCCGTGAGCGGGTCGCGGATCGCCGCCTCGGCGAGGCGTCCGCGCTCCTCCTGCAGGCGCCGATTGTGCTCGACGATGTCCTGGTAGAGCCGGCTCTTCTCGATGACGATCGACACCTGCGCGGCGATCTGGCGGAAGATCGCCTGATGCATTTCGCGATACGTGTTCGTCTCGCGGCTGGTGAAGAACAGCACGCCGATCGGCCGCTCGCCGACGACGAGTGGGCAGGTGAAGCTCGAGCGGCCGCCCTCGCGGACGATCCGGCGGGTCGAGTCGGACTCGGGATGGTCTGCCAGGTAGGCTTCGAGGTCGTTGAGGATGCGCGGCTCGCCTCGCGCCAGCACGGCGGCGAGACTCGACCCGGCGAGCGGCTGCGAATAGCCGCTGCCGATCTGCACGGGCCCGAGCTGAGAGCGCGCCCAATGCGCCGTGAGATGGGTGCCGTCGGCCGTGACGAAGGCGCAGCCGATGCGGTCGTAGGGGATCAGGTCGACGAACCAGTCGAAGATGCGGTCGAGCACGTCGTCGACCCCGACCCCCTTGTCGACCATGTGGACGAGATCGAACAGGCGCTCGAACTCGGCTTCCCGCCGGGTGATCTGGGCGGCGAGGAGATCGAGCTCGACGGCGAGCGCCGCCAGCGGATCGGCCGCCGTGTCGACGCGACGACCGGCACCGGCCTCGCTCAGCAGCGGAACCGGAAGTCCACGCCTGAGCTTGCGCACCCAATCGGCATAGGCCACGGCACGGCGCTCGACGGACGCGAGGGACGACTCGACGGACATCGCGATCCAACCTGGTCGGCATGCCGGAGCGTCCGGCTACGACCCGGGCCAGCATGCATGCGGATAAAGCATTACTCCTCAGGGATTAAAAATTGTCATCGGCGGTTGCAAAAAACCAGCGGTCCAAGGACCGACCGGGTCGGCCCCCAGGCCGACCGCCCGCCGCGAGGACGGGACGGTGTGAGGGCCGGCGGCGGGGATCGCCGCCGGACTCGCGTGGCGGCTCAGTTGACCGTCATGCCGATCGACTTGGCGAAGGCGCCGTACTCGCCGACCTCGCGCCGCACCTGCGCGGCGAACTCGGTCGGGGTCATCGGCATCGGCTCGACGCCGATCTGCGTGAGCTTCTCCTTGAGGACGGGGCTCGCGAGCGCCGCGACGAGCTCGCGGTGGAAGGTCTCGGCGATCGCCGGGCTCGTCTTCGCCGGGGCGAAGAAGCCGATCCACACCGTGTAGTCCGAGTTCGGGAAGCCGGCCTCGAGGGTGGTCGGCACGTCGGGCAGCGCGGCGGCGCGGGTCGGGCTCGACACCGCGAGCGCCTTCAGGCGGCCGGCCTTGATGTGCGGCAGCGCCGTCGAGATCGGGCAGAAATAGTAGGTGACGCGGCCGGCGATCACCTCGGTCAGCGCCTCGGCGCCACCCTTGAACGGGATGTGGACGGCCTGGTAGCCGGCGCTGGCGCGGAACCGCTCGGCCGAGAGATGCACGGCCGAGCCGATGCCGACCGAGGCGAAGGTGAACTCGCCGGGCTTCGCCTTGGCGGCGGCGACGAAGTCCTGGACCGTGTTCAGCCCCGTCGATGGCGCGACGATGAGCACGTTCGGCACGCTGCCGATGACGCCGAGCGGGACGAAATCCTTGGTCACGTCGTAGCCGAGGTTCGGATAGAGCGCTGGCGTGATGGTGTGGGCCGAGGAGTTGGCGAGCAGCGTGTAGCCGTCGGGCTCGGACTTGGCGACCGCGGCCGAGCCGTGCGTGCCGCCGGCGCCGCCGCGGTTCTCGACCACGAAGGTCTGGCCCATGCGAGCGGAGAGCTGCTCGAGCACGACGCGCGGCACCACGTCGGTGGCGCTGCCGGCGCCGAACGGGATCACCACCCGCACCGGCTTGGTCGGCCAAGCGACGGGCGGCTCGGCCGCGGCGGGCAGCGGCGCGACGACCGCTGCGGCGGCGAGGAGGCCGATCAGGGCGGGCGCGATCGAAAGCAGGAGAGCGGGGGCGAGACGGGGCAGTGTCATGGTTGTCCTTCCGGGTCCGGTTTGAGCTCCGGAAGGGCAACTCGCGTGCCAACCGCGAGCCGCGGATCCGCGCCGCGGCCCTCTGCTCCCGCCCTACTCGGCCGCGACCGGCGCGCGCTCGCCGTCGCGGACGGGCGCGAGCTGCGGCTCGAGGCGCTTCTTCAGGCGGCGATCGACCTTGTCGAGATAGATGTAGATCACCGGCGTGATGTAGAGCGTGAGGAGCTGCGAGAAGATCAGCCCGCCGACCACGGCGACGCCGAGCGGCTGGCGCAGCTCGGCGCCGGCGCCGGTGCCGAGCGCGATCGGCAGCGCGCCGAAGATCGCCGCGAAGGTGGTCATCATGATCGGGCGGAAGCGCAACAGACAGGCTTCGCGCATCGCCGCCTCGGCGCCGAGCCCGACCCGCCGCCGCTCGATCGCGAAGTCGATCATCATGATGGCGTTCTTCTTGACGATGCCGACCAGCATGACGATGCCGATCATGGCGATCACCGACAGCTCCATATCGAACGCCATCAGGATCAAGAGCGCGCCGACGCCGGCCGACGGCAGGCCCGAGATGATGGTGATCGGGTGGATGAAGCTCTCGTACAGGATGCCGAGCACCACATAGGCGGCGAATACGGCGGCGAGCACCAGCACGCCCTGCCCGCGCAGCGACTCCTGGAACACCTGGGCCGAGCCCTGGAAGCCGGTGGCGATCGACGCCGGCAGGTTCGACTCGCGCTCGATCTCGCGGATCGCGTCGACGGCCTGGCCGAGCGACGAGCCGGGCACGAGATTGAACGAGATCGTCACGGCCGGCTGCTGGCCCTGATGGTTGACCTGCAGCGGCCCGACCGTCCGGACGATGCGGGTCACGGCCGAGAGCGGGATCGACGGCCCGTTCGCCGCGGTGTTGCCGGTGACGCCGCCGCCGGGCGTGAGCGTGTTGCCGGCCGCGCCGCTGACATTGGTCTTGAGGAAGATGCGCTCGAGCCCGGACGGGTCGGCCTGGAACTCGGGCAGGCTCTCGAGGATCACCTGATAGTCGTTCGACGGCGTGTAGATGGTCGCGACCTGGCGGGTGCCGAAGGCGTTGAACAGCTCCTGCCTGACCTGATCGACCGAGATGCCGTAGAAGGCGGCACGCTCGCGGTCGATCTCGACCGTCATCTGCGGGTTGGAGATGTAGAGATCCGTGGTGACGTCGCGCAGCCCCGGCAGCGCCGCGATCTTTTCGCGCAACTCCGGGGCGACCCGGTACAGCTCGGCCGTGTCGCTCGATTGCAGCGTGTACTGGTACTCGCTCTTCGAGATGCGGCCCGTGATGTTGATGTTCTGGACGTTCTGGAAATAGGTCGCCATGCCGACGACCTTGCCGGTCTCGCGGCGCAGCCGCTGGATCACGGCGGTGGCGTTCTCGCCGCGCTCCTTCTTGGGCTTGAGCGCAATGAACATGCGGCCGTAGTTCGGGGTCGGGTTCGGCCCGCCGACGCCGACCGTCGAGTTGACGTAGGCGACGGCCGGATCGGCGCGGACGATCTCGGCGATCTTGCGCTGTCGCTCCGTCATCGCCTTGAACGAGATGTCGGCCGGGCCTTCCACGGTCGCCGAGATGAACCCGGTGTCCTCGACCGGGAAGAAGCCCTTCGGCACGATCACGTAGAGCCACACCGTCGCCACCATGGTGGCGAGCGTGACGACCAGGACGGCGGGCTTGTGGCGCAGCACGAGGTCGAGCGTCACCTCGTAGGCGCGCAGCATGCCCTCGAAGCCGCGCTCGAACAGCCGCAGCACCACGTTCTGCTTCTGCTCACCGCCGTGGTGGCCGCGCAGCACGCGGGCGCAGAGCATCGGGGTGAGCGTCAGCGACACGAAGCCGGAGATCAGGATCGCCACCGCGATGGTGACGGCGAACTCGCGGAACACGCGGCCGACGAGACCGCCCATCAGCAGCACCGGGATGAACACGGCGATCAGCGAGAACGTGATCGATACGATGGTGAAGCCGATCTCGCGGGCGCCCTTGAGGGCCGCCTCGAACGGCCGCATGCCGCCCTCGATGTGGCGCACGATGTTCTCGAGCATGACGATCGCGTCGTCGACCACGAAGCCGACCGACAGGGTCAGGGCCAGCATGGTCATGTTGTTGATCGAGAAGCCGAGCGCGTACATCACCGCGAAGGTGCCGATCAGCGAGATCGGCACCGCGAGCGCCGGGATGATGGTGGCCGGCAGGGTGCGCAGGAACAGGAAGATGACGAGCACGACGAGGCCGATCGCGATCGCCAGCGTCTCCTGCACGTCGTAGACGGCCTCGCGGATCGAGACGGAGCGGTCGTTCAGCACCTCCATGCGGATCGCCGCCGGGATCTGCGCCCGGTAGCCCGGCAGCCGCTCGCGCACCGCGTCGACCACCGCGACCGTGTTGGCGGCGGGCTGCCGCTGGATGGCCAGCACGATCGCGCGCTCGTTGTTGAAGTAGCTCGCGATCCGGTCGTTCTCGACCGAGTCGACGACGCGCGCCACGTCCTCCAGCTTGACCGGCGTGCCGTTGCGGAACGCGACGACGACCTTGCGGTAGTCGGCCGCCTTGGTCATCGCGGCGGTGGCGGTCAGGGTCACGTTCCGGTCGGTGCCCGAGATGGTGCCGACCGGCGTGTTGGAGTTGGTCTTGGCGACGACGTTGCGGATGTCCTCGAGCGAGATGTTGCGGGCCGCAGCCGCGACCGGGTCGACCTGCACCCGCACGGCGAAGCGCTGCGCGCCGTAGACCAGCACCTGGGCGACGCCCGGGATCTGCGAGATCTGCTGGGCGAGCGTGATCTCGCCGTAATCGTTGATGGTGGAGAGCGGCAGGGTCGGCGAGACCAGGCTGATGTAGAGGATCGGGAAGTCGCCGGGATTGACCTTGCGGAAGCTCGGCGGGGTCGTCATCTCGATCGGCAGCCGTCGCTGCGCCACCGACAGCGCCGTCTGAACGTCGAGGGCCGCCCCGTCGATGTCGCGGCCGAGATCGAACTGGATGGTGATCTGCGTCGTCCCGAGCGACGACATCGAGGTCATCGACGAGATGCCCGAGATGGTCGAGAGCTGCCGCTCGATCGGCGAGGCGACCGAGGCCGCCATGGTCTCGGGGCTGGCGCCCGGCAGCGTCGCGGTGATCGAGATGGTGGGATAGTCGACGGTCGGGAGCGCCGCGACGGCGAGCAGCCGGTAGGCGAAGATGCCGAACACGATCATCGACGCGGTGATCAGCGTCGTCAGCACCGGGCGGCGGATGCAGGTCTCCGAGATCGTCACGGGGGTCCGTCTCCTACCTCGTTTCGGCGCGCTGCGCGTAGGGTGGGCAAAGGCGCGCGCTCGGCGCGCCGTGCCCACGCTGTCGAGCCCGCGTTCCTGGCCGCGCCGGCAAGCCGGATCGGTGGGCACGCTTCGCTTTGCCCACCCTCCATCCGTGGCTGAGGCGGGCGATCACGCTCCGGCCTTGCGGGGCGGCGGCTCGCCGCGCACCGTGACGCGCGTGCCGTCGGTGAGCTGCAGATGGCCGGCCGTCACCACCGTCTCGCCCCCCGACAGGCCGGTCTCGACGACCGTCTCGGGGCCGCTCGCGCGCAGCACCGTGACGGGCTGCACCTTGGCGACGCCGTCCTTCACCACATAGACGAAGCTGCCCTGCTGGCTCACCTGCACGGCCGTCGACGGCACCGTCACGGCGTCCTCGATCCGCAACGTGAGGCGCGCCGTGACCAGCGTGCCGGGCCACAGCAGCTCGTCGGCGTTCGGCATCGTCGCTCGGATGGTCGCCATGCCGGTCGCCGCGTCGACCGTGTTCTCGATCATGGCGATCTGGCCGCGGGCGCGGCGCGCCTCGCCCGGGATCACGGCCTCGACGACGGCGTCCTCGTTGGTCAGCGCGGCGCGGATCTGCGGCAGCAGACGCTGCGGCACCGTGAAGGAGACGTAGACGGGCGCCGTCTGGTTGATGGTGGCGATCGGCGTCAGGTCGGCGGTGCGCACCTGATTGCCGATCTTCACGTTGGCCTGGCTCGTGCGGCCCGAGATCGGCGCCCGGATCGTGGTGAAGCCGAGCTGCACCTTGAGGTGGTCGATGGTCGCCTGGCTCGCCAGGATCGCGGCCCGGTAGACGTCGGCCTGGGTCTTGGCGTTGTCGAGATTGGTCTGCGGCGTGGCGGCTCGCGCGACCAGCTCGGTGTAGCGCCGCAGGTCGCGCTCGGCGCCCTCGAGCTGCGCCTTGTCGCGGGCGAGCTGCGCCTCGGCCTGCCGGATCTGGGCTTCGAGCGCGCGGCTGTCGAGCGTGACCAGGAGGTCGCCCTTCTTGACCACGGCGCCGTCCTCGAAATGGATGCCGACGATCTCGCTGTCGATGCGGGTGCGCACCGCGACGCTGGCGAGCGGCGTCACCGAGCCGAGCGCCTCGACCGTCACCGGGCTCCTCTTGTGGACCGCGATCGCGGCCTCGACCGCGACGGCGCGCGGCCCGGCGGTGCGCGCCGGCTGGCTCGTGGATTTCTCGGCACCGAGCCACTGCACGGCGAAGGCGCTGCCCGCGAGGGCGAGCACACCCACCACACCCCAGAGAGCCCGACGACGGATCATGGCCTGCCCGTGTGTTCAGTTGCCGTGCGACATGGCCGCCGTCCGCCCGGCCGGATCGTGTTGCGTCGCGACGACGCCCCGATGAATATCGAACCGCCGATCATCGCTCCGACGATCGACGTTTCGATGAACCCGAGCGCGGTCCATGACGGGGCCAAAGGAGGGTGCCTCGAACGAGTGGCCGGTGGCGTCGGCATTGTCACCGACTAGCAATTAGCATACCGCGAAAACCGAAACAGCAATCCGCTATGATGATTGCGAAATTGTAATCGGGACGGCGCGCCTTGTATCGCAAGTGCGAGGCGCAGGAGACAACGATGCGGATCGCGACCTGGAACGTAAACTCGGTGAAGCAGCGGCTCGATCACCTGCTGTCCTGGCTGCAGGAACGCCAGCCCGACATCGTCTGCCTGCAGGAGATCAAATGCGTCGACGACGCCTTCCCGCGCGAGCCGATCGAGGCCGCAGGCTGGAACGTCGCGGTGCACGGCCAGAAGACGTTCAACGGTGTCGCGCTGCTGTCGCGCCGGCCGTTCGACGAGGTGACGCCGGGCCTGCCGGGCGATCCGGACGACGACCACGCCCGCTTCATCGAAGGCGTCGTCTCCACCGAGGCCGGCGGCGTGGTGCGGGTCGCCTGCCTCTACCTGCCCAACGGCAACCCGGTGGGCACGGAGAAGTACCCCTACAAGCTGCGCTGGATGGACCGGCTCGCCGCCTATGCGCGCGACCGGCTGGCCCTGGAGGAGCCGTTCGTGATGGCCGGCGACTACAACGTGCTGCCCACCGCCCTCGACGTCCCCAACCCTGAGGCATGGGCCGGCGACGCGCTGTTCCTGCCGCAGACCCGCGACAAGTTCTCGGCCCTGAAGGCGCTCGGGTTCACCGACGCGATCCGGGCCGGCTCCGACGCGCCGGGTCTGTATACATTCTGGGACTATCAGGCCGGCTGCTGGCAGAAGAATCTCGGCCTGCGAATCGATCATCTCCTGCTGTCGCCGCAGGCAGCCGATCGCCTCGCCGCCGCCGGCATCGACAAGCACGTGCGCGGCTGGGACAAGCCCTCCGACCACGTTCCGGTGTGGTGCGACCTCGCCCTCGAGGCGGGGTGAGGGTTCCGGCTCGCACTCGAGGGCAGCGCCGCCCGCGCCACGGCAAGGCCGCGGATCATGCTATGCTGGCGGTGCCCCACAACCGGAGGACGAGATGGGCGAGATCCTGGTCCGCAATCTCGACGACGCCGTCATCGCACGCCTCGAACGCCGCGCCGCGCTGAACGGACGATCGCTGGAGCAGGAGCTGCGCGAGGTGCTCGCCGCGGCGGCGCCGGAGCGGCCGCGTCTGTCTCCCGAGCAAAAGCTCGAGAGGTCCCGGCGGTTGCTCGAAGACTGCCCCGATCTCGGCGACTTCGACGTCTCGGCGGCCATCCGGTTCGGACGCGACGACGAGGACAGTCCATGACCCTCGTGGTCGACGCGAGTATCGTGTTCCGTTGGGTTTTCAAGAGTTCGTCGAGCGCGGAAGCACGCGCCGTTCTGCGTAGGAGCGAACCGCTCATCGCGCCCGAGCTGATCATCGCCGAACTCGCCAATGCAGCGTGGAAGACGGTGCAGTTCGAGGGCTTCGACCCGGAGGATGCTCGGCGGCGACTGGACGACGCGATCGATCTTCTCGACGAGGTCGTGCCCTGCGCGTCGTTGGCGGACCGGGCCTTTGAGATCGCCGTGGACCTTCGCCACGCGGTGTACGACTGCTTCTACCTCGCACTGGCAGAAGCGCGGAGCTGCCGGGCCGCTACGCTGGACGTCCGCCTCGCACGTCGATGCGGGGGCACTCGTTATGCGACCTTGCTCCCGGAGACGATCTGAGCCGCCGCCCGCCCCTACTCCTTCCGCCCGCCGCGCAGCCAGTGCTCGAGATGGGCGAGCGCCTTGGCCCGCTCCGTCTCCGTGGCGGTCTTGAAGGCGGCGGCGTGCAGGTCGGTGATCCACGCCTCCTGCGGGGTCGCGGCGTCACGAGCGAGCGTCAGCCACATCAGGCCCTTGGCGCCCTGGCGCGGTATCGCCTCGCCCTTGAACAGCATGGCACCGAGCATCGCCTGGGCCTGGTACTGGCCCTTGTTGGCGGCGAGCTGCAGCCAGCGGGCCGCCTGGCGGGCGTCCTTCACGCCGCCGTACCCTTCGAGATACATGCGGCCGAGGTGATACTGGGCGTCCGGGTCGCCGAAATAGGAGGCCGCGTAGGTGAACATCTCGCGGGCGCGGTCCGGATCGGACTTCACGACCGAGTTCGGGATGCCGTCGAGATAGTAGTTGCCGAGCGCCACGAAGGCGTTGGCGACGAAGCGGGCGCGCGGCGTGCCGGGGCTCTCGTCCGCATAGGCGTCGGCGACCTCGCGGAAGTACTCGAAGGCGCGGACGTCGTCCTGCTTGACGCCGTCGCCCTCGGCATACATCCGGCCGAGCTTCCACTGGGCGATCGGGTGGCCGCTGGCGGCGGCGTATTCGAGCGACGACAGGCCGTTCTTGGTGTCGCCGGCGCGCAGCGCCTGGGCGCCCGAGCGGAACGCCTCGACCGGGGTGAGGTTGCGCAGCGTCGGGGCGGCCTGCAGCGTGCCGGGCGCCAGGATGGCGGCGCCGCGCGGGAACAGGTCGATGCTCACCGCCGGCGCCACCTGCACGGGCCCGACCGGGCCGACCGGGGTCACCGGCCCCACCGGGCCGCGCGTGGCATCGAACGCGACCGCGCTGCCCAGCCCGAGGGCGAGGCCGACTGCGACCAGGATGCCGATACGCCTAGACGTCCGCATAGCACTTCTTCTCGGCTACGGCGCCCGGATGCGTGACGGCGCCGGTCCGCGCCGATCCCACCTGCTGGGCGTATTTCCACAGGTAACCCGACGTCGCCGTCGGCCGCTTGGGCTTGAGCTCGGCCCGGCGGGCGTCGAGCTCGGCCTTGGAGAGCTTCACGTTCAGGGTGCCGGCCTCGGCGTCGATCTCGATGATGTCGCCGTCGCGCAGGAGGCCGATCGGGCCGCCGACCGCCGCCTCCGGCCCGACATGGCCGACGCAGAAGCCGCGGGTGGCGCCGGAGAAGCGGCCGTCGGTGATCAGCGCCACCTTGCCGCCGGTGCCCTGCCCATAGAGGGCCGCCGTGGTGGCGAGCATCTCGCGCATCCCGGGGCCGCCCTGCGGACCCTCGTGGCGGATGACCAGCACGTCGCCTTCCTTGTAGCGGCGCTTCCTCACCGCCTCGAAGCAGGCCTCCTCGCCGTCGAAGCAGCGCGCCGGCCCGGTGAAGGTGAGGCTCTCCAGGCCGGCGATCTTCACGATCGCGCCGTCCGGGGCGAGATTGCCCTTGAGGCCGACGACGCCGCCAGTCGGCAGCAGCGGCCGGTTGGCCGGCAGGACCACGTCCTGGGCCTTGTTCCAGGCCACCGAAGCGAGGTTCTGCGCCATCGTGCGGCCCGTCACGGTCATGCAGTCGCCGTGCAGGAAGCCGTGGTCCAGCAACGTCTTCAGGATGAGCGGGATGCCGCCGACCTCGAACAGGTCCTTGGCGACGTAGCGGCCGCCGGGCTTGAGGTCGGCGATGTACGGGGTGCGCTTGAACACCTCGGACACGTCGAACAGGTCGAAGGCGATGCCGCACTCGTGGGCGATCGCCGGAAGGTGCAGGGCCGCATTGGTCGAGCCGCCGGTCGCGGCGACCGCCGCGGCGGCATTCTCGAGCGCCTCGCGGGTGACGATGTCGCGCGGCCGGATGTTGCGGCGGATCAGCTCGACGATCTGCTCGCCGGCCGTCATGCAGAAGCGGTCGCGGATCTCGTAGGGCGCCGGCGCGCCGGCCGAGTACGGCAGCGCGAGGCCGATCGCCTCGGAGACGGTCGCCATCGTGTTGGCGGTGAATTGCGCCCCGCAGGCGCCGGCCGACGGGCACGCGACCTGCTCGAGCTCGTCGAGGTCGCCGTCCGAGAGGTCGCCGACCGAGTGCCGGCCGACCGCCTCGAACACGTCCTGGATCGTGACGGGCCGGCCCTTGAAGGTGCCGGGCAGGATCGAGCCCCCGTAGATGAAGATCGACGGCACGTTCAGGCGGCACATCGCCATCATCATGCCGGGCAGCGACTTGTCGCAGCCGGCGAGACCGACCAGCGCGTCGTAGGCGTGGCCCCGGATGGTCAGCTCGACCGAGTCGGCGATCACCTCGCGCGACGGCAGCGAGGACTTCATGCCCTCGTGGCCCATGGCGATGCCGTCCGTGACCGTGATGGTGCAGAACTCGCGCGGCGTGCCGCCGTTCGCCGCGACGCCCTTCTTGACCGCCTGGGCCTGGCGCATCAGCGCGATGTTGCAGGGCGCCGCCTCGTTCCAGCAGCTCGCGACGCCGACGAAGGGCTGATGAATCTGCGCCTTGGTGAGGCCCATGGCGTAGTAGTAGGACCGATGCGGCGCGCGCTCGGGACCCTCGGTCACGTGCCGGCTGGGCAACCTGCTCTTCAGGTCCGTCCTGGCATCCATCGCGCGTCGTGTCCCCGGTCGAGACCGCTCGCGACCGGCACGTTCGTGCACCGAGGTCAGCGATCTTGACCCATTCGAAATCGTGGAGGCGTGTGGCGGAAAATAGGCGTTTAGGCTTGCCACAGGCCCGGTCACGGAAATGTTGATCCCCTGTTGCTGTCGTGACACACGCTGTGGTCACGGGTGCACAGACGGCTTGCGGAGCGCGCAGCTTCGTCGTCGTGTCGATCTGCGAAAAGACCCCGTCGCCCCGCCGCGCACTATGCCCATGACCGGTCGACGGACCGTCAAAGCGAACCTGCCGAAACCACCGATTTCGTCGAGCTTTCGTTCACCATGACGCGGACCGCCCCGCCCGCTCGCCGCGCCCCGCAGCGGCTCGACCGCGGCTTCTTCGATCGCAGCGTCCATCGCGTCGCGCCCGATCTGATCGGGGCGACGCTGCTGGTCGACGGCATCGGCGGCGTGATCGTCGAGGTCGAGGCCTATCACCACACGGACCCGGCGGCGCACAGCTATATCGGCCGCACGGCCCGCAACGCCGTGATGTTCGGCCCGCCCGGGCATGCGTATGTCTACCGATCCTACGGCATCCACTGGTGCGTGAACGCGGTGTGCGAGCCGGAGGGCTCGGCCAGCGCGGTGCTGATCCGGGCGATCGCGCCAACGGAGGGGATCGAGACGATGCGGGCGCGCCGCGGCGTCGCCGACGACCGCCTGCTGTGCGCCGGTCCGGGGCGCCTGTGCGAGGCGCTCGGCATCACGCGGGCGCTCGACGGGGCGCCGCTCGACGCCCCGCCCTTCGTGCTGCTGGCGCGCCAGGGCACGCCCGAGATCGTCGCCGGCCCGCGCATCGGCATCACCAAGGCGGCCGACAGGCCGTGGCGCTACGGGCTGAAGGGCTCGCCGTTCCTCAGCAAGCCGTTTCGCAGGACGTGAACGCCGCCGCCGGTCACGCCGTCGCGCCCGCGGCGATCCGGAACGCCGGATCGAAGCCGAGCGCGGCGCGCGCCTTGTCGATCGCCACCTCGCCGTCCTCCTCGGCGATGTTGTAGATGCCGGGCGCCCCGCGGGTGATCGCCAGCCGGGCCGCCTCGGCCGCCGCGTCGGCATGCAGGGGGGCGCCGGCCGGCGCCGTCTCGGCCCAGGTGCCGGGGCCGTAGAGCCGGCCGTAGCGGAGCACGAGGCCGTCGAAGCCCGGCATCGTGGTGACGAGCTCCTCCAGAGCGTGGAGGCCGCGCGCCGTCACGGCCTGCGGCCCCTCCTCGGCCGCGGCGAGCGGCGAGGCTTCCGTGTAGGGGCGCGGCCCCTCGGCATAGGCGAAGGCGATGCTCTGAGCGACGAGCCGCGGCACCCGCGCCGCCTGCACGGCGGCGACCAAGTTGCAGGTCCCTTCGATGCGGATGCGGGCGTTGCGGGCCAGCGCCTCGTTCAGCCCCTCGGCATCGAGCAGGTCGGGCAGATCGGTGAGCTGGTGGACGACGACGTCCGGCCGCGCCTTCTCGACGACCGCGGCGAGCGCCGGGCCGTCGAACACGTCGACCACGGCGGGCCGCACACCGGCGCGCGCCAGCGCCTCCGCCTTTTCCGGCAGGCGCGTGGTCCCGGTGACCTCGTGACCGTCGCGGATCAGCAGCGGCACCAGGCGCCGCCCGATCACCCCGGTCGCTCCGGCAAGAAAGATGCGCATGACGCCTCCGACGGTCCCCGGGAGCCCCGGTGACAACCGTCGAAGCGCCGGAGGCGTATCGGGGTTCCGTCGGTCGGCGCGGAGCCGCGTCGTCGAAGCCCGTCAGAGGGCGTCGCCGTCGACCTCGCCGGTGCGGATGCGCAGCGCCCGCTCGATCGGGGTGACGAAGATCTTACCGTCGCCGATGTGGTCGGTGCGGGCGGCGCCGCGGATCGTCTCGATCACCCGCTCGACCCGGTCGTCGTCGACCACCACGTCGATGCGGATCTTGGGCAGGAACGCCACCACGTACTCGGCGCCGCGATAGACCTCCTTGTGGCCGCGCTGGCGGCCGTAGCCCTTGACCTCGGTGACGGTCATGCCCTGGGTGCCGGCCGCCGTGAGGGCGTCGCGAACATCGTCGAGCTTGAAGGGTTTGATGACGGCGGTGACGAGCTTCATGCGGCACTCCAGAAATCGGGAACGGACGCCGAGCAGACGGGGAAGGCCCCGGCGCCCGAAAAAGGCGCGGCGGTCCGAAGGCGTGTCGGTGCGGCGCAAGATACCGTCAAACGCGCGTCGAAACAGACGGAATTCCACGGATTTGCAGGATTGCCGCCATGCGCCGGGGGCGATCGTGCGGGGGATGGCGGCGGACGGGTGCGCCCCGGATCATGCGCCGTCGTTCCGGAACGCGGACCGAAGGTCCGCGGAACCGGAACCCATACGCCCGAGCCGATGGCTCACGAAGACAGGGGTTATGGATCCCGGGCGCGCGGGGTGCGCCCGCGTCCCGGGATGACCGATGCTGCGGCAGCCCGCCTCAAGCGTCCTTCAGCCGCTCCAGGGCTTCGAGGATCTTGTCGCGGCGGGCGACCGCCTCCTCGCGCTTCTCGCGCTCGCCTTCGACCACCTCCTCGGGAGCGCGCGCCAGGAAGTCGGCGTTGGCGAGCTTGTTGTCGACCCGCGCGATGTCCGCCTCGGCCTTGGCCTTCTCCTTGGTCAGCCGGGCCTTCTCGGCGGCGATGTCGATCACGCCGGCGAGCGGAATGGCCGCCACCTCGCCGCGCACGACGAGCTGCACGGCGCCCTTGGGGGCCGCCGCGGCGTGGCCGATGCTCTCCAGCCGGGCGAGCCGCTCGATCACATCGGACCAGCGCCGCGCCCGCTCGAACGTCTCGGCCGCGCCGGTCAGCACCAGCGGCAGCTTGGTGGCGGGCGGCACGTTCATCTCGGCCCGCACCGAGCGGATCGCCGTGACGAGGTCGATCACCCAGCCGATCTCGGCCTCCGCCTCGGGGTTCTCCAGCCCCTCGGCCGACGGCCACGGGGCGAGCGCCAGCAGACCGTCGCGGGCCGGGCCGCCCTCGGCCGTGACGGTCCACAGCTCCTCGGTGACGAACGGCATGAACGGGTGAAGGAGCCGCAGGATGGCGTCGCGCACATGCGCCACCATGGCGCGCGTCTCGTCCTTGGCCGGCCCGTCGGCGCCGAGCAGCACCGGCTTGGCGAGCTCCAGGTACCAGTCGCAATAGACGTTCCAGACGAAGCGGTAGACGCTGCCTGCCGCCTCGTTGAACTTGTAGGCCTCGAGCGCCGCCGTGGTGTCGCCGACGGCGCGGGCGAGCTCGTGGCCGATCCAACGGTTGAGCGTCTCGGTCGCGCCACGCGGATCGAAGCCTGGCACCGTGACGCAGCCGTTCATCTCGGCGAAGCGGCTGGCGTTCCACAGCTTGGTCGCGAAGTTGCGGTAGCCCTCGACCCGCGACTTCGCCAGCTTGATGTCGCGCCCCTGCGCCGCCATGGCGGCGAGCGTGAAGCGCAGCGCGTCGGCCCCGTACTGGTCGATCAGCTCGAGCGGATCGATGACGTTGCCCTTGGACTTCGACATCTTCTGGCCGCGCTCGTCGCGGACCAGCGCGTGGATGTAGACGGTCTTGAACGGGACCTCGTCCTGGAAGTGAAGTCCCATCATCATCATCCTGGCGACCCAGAAGAAAATGATGTCGAACCCGGTCACGAGCACGCTCGTCGGGTAGTAGCGCGCGAGCTCCTTCGTCTCGTCCGGCCAGCCGAGCGTCGAGAACGGCCACAGCGCCGAGGAGAACCAGGTGTCGAGCACGTCCTCGTCGCGGATCAGGAACGGCGCCCGGCTGTCCGGGTCGAGCGCCATGTCGTGCCCTTCCATGGGCGTGATCGCCTCGGTCTCGGCGTAGTAGGCGAGCGCCCGCGAGACCGCCTCCTCCTCGGTCTCGGCGACGAACACCTTGCCGTCCGGCCCGTACCACGCCGGGATCTGGTGGCCCCACCAGAGCTGGCGGGAGATGCACCACGGCTGGATGTTCTCCATCCACTCGAAATAGGTCTTCTCCCAGGTCTTCGGGACGAAGACGGTCGACCCGTCGCGCACCGCGTCGATCGCCCGGACGGCGAGCGCCTTGGCGTTGACGTACCACTGGTCGGTGAGGAAGGGCTCGATGACGACGCTGGAGCGGTCGCCGTGAGGCACCATATGGGTGTGCGGCTCGATCTTCTCGAGCAGGCCCTCGGTCTCCAGCCGCTCGACGATCTTCTTGCGCGCCTCGAAGCGGTCGAGCCCGTGCAGCGCGATCGTCTCGCGCAGCGCCTCGCTCATCTCGACCTTGTCGAGGAACGCCGCGTTCTCGGCGAGGTCGAGCCGGCCCTCGGTGTCGAGCACGTTGACGAGCGGCAGGTGGTGCCTTCGACCGACCTCGAAGTCGTTGAAGTCGTGCGCCGGGGTGATCTTGACGGCGCCCGTGCCCTTCTCCGGATCCGAATACTCGTCGGCGACGATCGGGATGCGGCGGCCGACCAGCGGCAGGATCACGTGGCTGCCGACGAGGTGCTGGTAGCGCTCGTCGCTCGGATGCACGGCGACCGCGGTGTCGCCCAGCATGGTCTCCGGCCGCGTCGTCGCGACCGTGATGAACTCGCTCGTGCCCTCGACCGGATAGCGGATGTGCCAGAGATTCCCCTTCACCTCGACCTGCTGCACCTCGAGGTCCGAGATGGCGGTGAGGAGCTTGGGGTCCCAGTTGACCAGCCGCTTGTCGCGATAGATCAGCCCGTCGTCGTAAAGCTTGACGAAGACCTTCAGCACCGCGCGCGAAAGCCCTTCGTCCATGGTGAAGCGCTCGCGCGACCAGTCGCACGAGGCGCCGAGCCGGCGGAGCTGGTTGACGATGGTGTCACCGGATTCGGCCTTCCAGGCCCAGACGCGCTCCAGGAACGCCTCGCGGCCCATCTCGCGGCGCGACGGCTCCTTGCGCTGCATGAGCTGGCGCTCGACCACCATCTGGGTGGCGATGCCGGCGTGGTCGGTGCCGGGCTGCCACAGCACGTCCTTGCCGCGCATGCGCTCGAACCGCACCAGCACGTCCTGGAGAGTGTTGTTGAGCGCGTGCCCCATGTGGAGCGAGCCGGTGACGTTGGGCGGCGGGATGACGAGGCAGTAGGGCGCGGCGTTCGCACGGTCCGGCCGTCCGGCCCGGAACGCCTGCGCCGCGTCCCAAGATGGCGG